>CAZBTE010000012.1:0-18077 GCA_964494665.1 uncultured Limnobacter sp. | reverse complement strand
GCACGCTGGCGGTGGGCAGCGAATCGATGCTGGCGCGCATCATCCGCATGGTCGAGGACGCACAGGCGGCCAAGGCGCCGATCCAGCGCCTGGTCGACCGGGTCAGCGCGGTGTTCGTGCCGGTGGTGCTGGTCATCGGGTTGCTTGCGCTGCTCGGGTGGGGGTTCGGAACCGGCGACTGGGCGCAGGCCGTGCTCAATGCGGTGTCGGTGCTGGTGATCGCCTGCCCATGCGCGCTCGGGCTGGCCACGCCCACCGCGATCATGGCCGGCACCGGCGTGGCCGCGCGCCACGGCATCCTGATCAAGGACGCACAAGCGCTCGAACTGGCCCATGCGGTGCAAGCCGTCGCCTTCGACAAGACCGGCACGCTGACGGTCGGGCAGCCGGGATTGCTGGCGGCAGAGCCGGCTGCCGGCGTCGACCGCACGGCGTTGCTCGCACTCGGCGCGGCGGTTCAGCGCGGTAGTGAGCACCCGCTGTCAAAAGCCGTCGTGCGTGCCGCCGAGGAAGATCCGGCGAGCGCGGCCGCTGTCCCGCCGCAGGTCTCGGCGATTCACGCGGTGCCGGGGCGCGGCGTCGCCGCGCAGCTGGCGCAACCGGAGGGCGACGTCGAGGTCTTCATCGGCAGCCGCGGCTGGATGCAGGAGCGCAGCGTCGTGCTCGACGCGCTGGCGACCGCGGCCGACGGCCACGAGGCGGCAGGCCGCACGGTCTCGTTCGTCGCCGTTGCGCCGGCTGCCGGTGCCGGTGCCGGCAGGGGCACGGGCGCGGGCGCGGGCGCGCCAGCGCGCGCGCTCGGCCTGTTCGCGTTCGGCGACGCGATCAAGCCGGGCGCCGCCGAGGCGATCGCCGCGCTGCACCGCCTCGGTGTGCGCACGGTGCTGCTCACGGGCGATAACGCCGGGGCGGCTGCGGCGGTGGCCGGCGCGATCGGCCTGGACGACGTCCGCGCACAGGTACTGCCCGGGCAGAAGGCGGAGGTGATCGAGGCACTGCGCGCCGAGGCGTCGGGCGGTGCAGGGGTGGTGGCGATGGTCGGCGACGGCGTCAACGACGCCCCGGCGCTGGCCGCTGCCGACGTGGGCATCGCGATGGCCACCGGTACCGACGTGGCGATGCACACCGCCGGCATCACGCTGATGCGGGGCGATCCCGCCCTGGTCCCCGCAGCGATCGATGTCTCGCGGCGAACCTACTCGAAGATCCGGCAGAATCTGTTCTGGGCCTTCGTCTATAACGCGGTGGGTATTCCGCTGGCGGCGCTGGGATACCTGAGTCCCGTGATCGCGGGAGCCGCAATGGCGCTGTCCAGCGTCAGCGTGGTGACCAACGCGCTGACGCTGCGCAGCTGGCGCCCGCCGGGAGAAGCCTGATGTCGTCGCGTCGAAAGACTCTCGCCGTGTTCGCCGCCGGGGCTGCAGCCGGCGCCATGCCCTGGCCGCTGCGCGCGGTGGCCGCCCGCCCGGAGCTCGTCCCCACCGTCGCCCAGACCGCCGGGCCGTTCTATCCGGTGGACTGGAACGGCGACGTCGACAACGACCTGGTGATGGTGCACGGCGAGGCGGCCCGCGCGCTTGGCCAGGTGGCACACCTGCGCGGGCGCGTGCTCGATCGCAGCGGGAATTCGCTCGCCGGTTCGATGCTCGAGATCTGGCAGTGCGATGCGAACGGGCGTTATCTTCATCCGGCCGATCGTGGCGGTGCGAGGCGCGATGCCGGCTTCCAGGGGCGCGGCCGTACCCGCGCCGACGACCACGGGCGCTACGCGTTCCGCACCATTCGTCCGGCACCCTATTCGGGGCGCACGCCGCACATCCATTTCGCAATCTGGGGGCCCGACGGCTCGCAGCTGGTCACCCAGCTCTACGTCGCGGGCGAACCGCGCAACGAGCGCGATCGGCTCTACAACTCGATCCGCGACCCACGCCGCCGTGCGAGTGTCACCGTGCGCTTCGAGCCGGCCGATCGCATCGAGCCAGGTGCGCTGGTCGCCGAGTTCGACATCGTCCTCGGATAGCGCGATCTCTTAAGCTTGCCCTAAGACACTGCCGGCAAGATCGCTTCCAACGTTGTCCGTTCCGACGAAGGGAGTCACCGGTGGAAGCATTACCCGTCCGATTCACGATCGATCTGCCTGTCGACCGCGCCAGCTCGCTGCTTCGCCGCGAGCTCGAACGCGAGGGCTTCGTCGTCGCAGGTGCCGTGCAGCCCGAAGGCGACGAGACCGCAGGCAAGCCGCCCTCGCTGGCACTGTACGCCTACCACGGTCCGACCATGCAGGAGGCCTCGCGCGCCGATCGCCGCGTCGGTCTGTACATGCTGTGCGCGGTCACGATTCGTGCCCAGAACCAATCCGCGAGCGAAGTCCAGGGGATCGCGCCGAACCAGCTGGCCGGCGTATGGGGCGGGCGTCGCCTCGAGCAGCACGCGGTCGCCCAGCGGCAGCACTTCGAGCGCGCGCTCAGCCGCCTCGAGTTCGACTACGCGCCAATGTCGGAGAGCGCGTCGTCGCTCCGGCGCCGCGCCGCCTGAATCGCCCCCGAGTCGCCCCGAGTCCCCGCCTGGGTCAGCCGTCGCGGCCGTCGAGCCGCGGCGCCCACAGCATCGGCGCGTATTTCACGAAGTAGAGCGCAAACGCGGCGCTCCAGGCGCTGGCGGCGGCGATCATCCACGGCACGTACGCCAGCCCCTCGGCAAGTATCGGGATCAGCCTGAGCACTACCGCGAGTTGTACCAGCAGGTAGGCCGCCACTTCGATGCGTCCGGCCTGCAGCGGGCGCGCGGTGTGACCCAGCGCCGTGCGGGTGATCATTCCGATGATCAGGCCGCCCATCGCGCCCAGCGTGAGCGCGTGCACGCCGGCCGACATCGGAAGCTTGCCGGCAACCCCGCACGCGAGCAGCACCAGCCCGACCGGGATCCACGCGTACGAGACGTGCAGGATCCATAGCAGCGCCTTGCGGCGCGCTTCCCACGGATTCCAGCCGATCAGCCTTGCCGCTTGCAGCAGCGCGGCCGCGGCGCACGCCGCGATGGTCGCGCCGGGTGGCGCCGCGAGCAGCACCGCCAGCAGTGCGGCGCCGGTGACGGCGAGCGCGGCGGCATCGAGCCAGCGACGACGCCACTGCCGGATGCCGGGCAGCGCGTTGGCGGTGAACGAGGGAATCACGCGTCCACCGACCACGCCGATCAGCATCACGACGGTGAACACGAAGAAATGCACCGCGTTCATCGGCTCGTACGACACGCGCTGTGCCACTGCGAGATGGAACAGCGAGTTGGCCACCAGGAATGCGGTCAGCACGACGAGCACGAACAGGTTGCGATGGCTGCGCGCCTTCAGCAGCACCAGGCCCAGCGACACCATCGGAATCATGAGGAACGCCGCGTCGGCCAGCAACGCCGCGGGCACCGGGCCGACATAGTTGAACACCCGCGCTGCCACCCACAGCGCGGCCAGGCCGGCCAGTCGCCAGCCCGTCGGCGTGGGCAGGTTGGTCCAGACCTTGGCTGCGGTCAGCAGGAAGCCGACGATGACCGCAAGCGTGAAGCCGAAGGTCATCTCGTGCGCATGCCACAGCATCGCGGGATAGGCCGATGGCGGCGGCAGCACGCCGGCGAACTGGGCCATCCACAGCGGCACCGACAGCGCGGCGAACAGCGCGGCGAGCAGGTAGAACGGCCGGAATCCGAGCCGCCACAGCGCGAAGCCCGCGGCGTGTCCGGGAGCCGCCGCGCCGTCGGGCTGCGGCTCGAGCAGGGGAACCAGTACGGTGCGCACGGGGATCGGTTTCATCGACGCTACTTTAAGATACAAGTAGTATACATCTTAGCCGGAGCCCCACACCGGCACAAGTGCGCGCCAGACGCGTGCGCCGGACGCGCCACTCCGCCGCCGCAGCGTGCGCCGGCGGCGGCGAGCGTGGCGTCCGGCCGCGCCGGGCCTGCGCGCTCAGTGCTTCATCGAGCCGTGGCCGCCAGCGAGTGCGCGCACCGCGGCCTTCACCTCGACCGTCTCGCGCGTCTTGTCCGGACCTTCGAACACCAGCGTGAGCGGCACCGTTTCGCCGGCCTTCAGCTGCTGCTTCAGGTCCATCAACATCACGTGGTAGCCGCCCGGTTCGAGCTTGACGGCCTTGCCGGCGGGCAAGGCCAGGCCGTCGATCGCGCGCATGCGCATGACGTTGTCCTGCAGGGTCATCTCGTGGATCTCCACCGTGCCGGCCACCGGCGAACGCGCCTCGACGAGGCGACTGTCGCGGCTCGCGGTGAGCGTCATGAAGGCGCCGCTCGCCTTCTGTGTCGCGACAGTGGCACGAGCCCATGGCTCGGAGACGGTCACTTGCGCGTGCGCCGCGCCGGCGAGGCACGCAAGCAGCACGCCGGCGACGGCGAAGCGGGACAGAAAGGGGAAGGAGGGGGTCGAGACGCGTTCCATTCTGGTTCCTGGCGCGGCGGTGCCGCGAACGATGATGTGCTCGGGCATGCGCTTGCACGTGCACGAGCGCCTGCCCGTGCGAATTCGTGCGCGCATGCGTGTGGGCTACGACGCCACCGCGGCGGATCCCGCCGGGGCCGGCCGGGCGGTGCCGGCGCGGAAACGATCGTAGCTTGAACGGGCGCTAGCCCGCCGCGGGCGGCGCACGCGGGTTTGCGGCCGACCGGAACGAATGCGCCGCCGGCGCCTGCGCAACGCCGGAAAGCGGCTGCAAGTGCCGATCAGGCTGCGCGTCGGAAGCGCTGCCGACCGTGCAAGGGATGCCCGGATCGTGCGACGACAGGCAACCCGGACAATGCGTGACCGGCGACGCGGTGCCCTGGCGCGACGAATCGTCGGCCGGCGCCGACGGCGCCCAGATCACCACCGATCCGCCGCCGTGCGACGAACACAACTCGGCGACGATCGCAGGGACGCCGCGGGCGGCGTGCGCCGTACGCACCAGCGACGGCAGCAGCGTGCTCGCGACGATCGCCGCGCAGGCGATCCACGCGGCACACCGCGTCTGTCTGCGACCTGGAAACATGGCGGGAGTATAGGCCAGCCAGGCCTCGCCGCGCGGCGGCACGCGCCCGGTGGGGGAACGGCGCGTGCCGCGCCCCGTTGTGCTACAAGCGATCGGAATGACGCATGGAGCACGGAGAACGCCCGCCTTGATCGCCATCTCGATCGCCGGCCTCCTCGCCCTGACCTTCCTGGTCGACGCGGTCACGCCGCTCGGCTACTCGGAGTGGACGCTCTACGTGCTGGCGGTGACCGCGGCGCTGCTGCAGTCCGACACGCGCGTGCCGCTGCTCGCGGCCGCGGCGGGCACGTTGCTGATGATGGCCGGCTTCTTCGCTTCGCCGGCCGGCACCGATCCCGCGCTGTCCGTCGTCAACCGCTCCCTGGGGGCGGCGGTCCTGTGGGCGATGGCCGTCGCGGTCCATCTCGTGATTCGAACGCGCAACCAGGCCGCCGAGCTGCTCTGGTTGCAGCGCGCGCGCTCCGGCCTCGCGCAGGCGCTTCTCGGCGACCAGAGCATGGAAGAGATCGGCCGCAACGCAAGCGCCGCACTGGCCGGCTTCCTCGACGCCAACGTGGGCGTGCTGTATCGCCTCGAAGGTCCGGAGCTCGTGCGTTGCGGCGGTCATGCGATCGATGCGGAGCCGCTTCCGCTGCGCATCGCGCTTGGCGACGGGCTTGTCGGGCAGGCCGCGGTCGACGGCGTGATCCGCGTCGTCGACGACGTGCCGGGCGACCGCCTGTCGATCCGCACGGCACTGGGGAGCAGTCGGCCCTGCCGACTGGTGGTGGCGCCGATCCGCGCCGGCGGGCGGATCTGTGGCGTCGTCGAGCTGGCCGCGCTGTCGTGCACGTTGCGCCGCGATCGCGTGACCGCGCTGATGGAGGCGACTGCCGACACCATCGGGGCCGCGCTTCGCTCCGCACACTACCGTGGACGGCTCGTCTCGCTGCTCGAGGAGACCCAGCACCAGGCCGAGGAACTGCAGCGCCAGCAGGAGGAGCTGCGTACCTCCAACGAAGAGCTCGAGGAACAAAGCCGCGTGCTCGAGGAGTCGCACGCGCGGCTCGAGGCGCAGCAAGTCGAGCTCGAGACGGCGAACCGCTACAAGCGGGAGTTCGTGGCCAGGATGTCGCATGAGCTGCGCACGCCGCTCAACAGTGCGCTGATCCTGTCGAAGCTTCTGGCCGAGAACCGGGAAGGCACGCTGAGCGACACGCAGGTCAACTACGCGAAGGCCATTCACGCGTCGAACCAGGACCTGCTCGCACTGATCGACGACGTGCTCGACCTCGCGAAGATCGAGTCGGGCCACCTCGGAATGGAGGTGACGACGGTCGAAGTGCCGGTGCTGCTCGAGCGCCTGCGGGCCGTCTTCGAGCCGCTGGCCGCCCCGAAGGGGCTCGAACTCGACATCCGCGCGGATGCCGACGTGCCGGCGACGATCGCCAGCGATTCGCTGCGCCTGGCACAGGTGCTCAAGAACCTGATGGCCAACGCGGTCAAGTTCACCGAGCAGGGTCGCGTGCACCTGCGGGTGCGGATCCTGCCCGGCGAGCGGCTCGCCTTCGAGGTGCACGACACCGGCATCGGCATCGCGCGCGACCAACTGGAGGTGATCTTCGAGGCGTTCATGCAGGCCGAGGGCGGTGCAGGCCGCCGCTACGGCGGAACGGGACTCGGGCTGTCGATTTCGCGCGAGCTGGCGCAGCGGCTGGGTGGCGAGATCGTGGTCTACAGCGAGCTGGGGCGCGGAAGCGTGTTCACGCTGATCATGCCGCTGCGCGTGCCCGACAGTGCCACGCCGGGCTCCGAGACACGGCCGGCGTCGCTGCGGGCCGTGGCGACGGCTCCGCGCGCCGCGTTGGCGCCGCCCGCCGCGGCCGGCCTGCGCAGGGTCGAGGCGAGCGTGCGTGTCGACCCGCAGCGGCCGGTGCACGCAAGCCAGCGCGACGCGGTGCTCGACGGGCGCCGAATCCTGCTGGCCGAGGACGATGTGCGCACCATCTTCGCGTTGTCGAGCGTGTTCGAGCCGCTGGGTGTGCATGTCGAAATCGCGCGCAACGGCCGCGAGGCCGTCGAGAAGCTGGAGATCGTTCCCGGCGTCGACCTCGTCCTGATGGATGTCGCGATGCAGGACATGGACGGGCTGACGGCGATCCGACGCATCCGCGAGCGCCCTTGCTGGACGGGCCTGCCGGTGATCGCGCTCACCGCCGCCGCGACTGGCGACGACCGTGATCGTTGCCTGGAAGCCGGAGCGAGCGACTACGTCGCCAAGCCGGTCGATGTCGACAAGCTGGTGTCGCTGTGTCGCGTATGGATGCCGACGTAGCGCGCGTCGGCGACGACGCGCTGTTCGACCTCGAGCTCCGGCGGCTGCTCGAGGCGGTGATGCTGCGCTACCGGTACGACTTCCGCGACTACGCGCTGTCGTCGATGCGCCGTCGCGTGCGCCTGGCGATGGAGCACTTCGGCTGCGCCAGCCTCGTGCAGTTGCAGGACCGCGTGCTGCGCGAGCCGGGATTCTTCACCCGGATGCTGCAGTACTTCACCGTGCACGTCAGCGAGATGTTTCGCGACCCGGGCTACTTCGAGGCGCTTCGCGAGCAGGCACTGCCGATGCTCGCCTCCTGCCCGTCGCCGAAGGTGTGGGTGGCGGGCTGCAGCACCGGCGAGGAGGCCTGGTCGATGGCGATCCTGCTCGCCGAGGAAGGGCTGCTCGAACGCACCGTCGTGTATGCGACCGACATCGATCCGGCGGCGCTGCGACATGCTGCGAACGGCGTTTATGCGCTGGAGCGGATCGCGCAGTTCAGCCGCAATTACCTGGCGGCGGGCGGCCGCGGTTCGCTGTCGGATCACTACCGCGCAGGATGCGAGGAGGCGGTTTTCTCACGCCACCTGAAAGCCCGCATGGTGTTCGCCAACCACAGCCTGGCCACCGACAGCGCGTTCTCCGAAGTGCAGCTGGTCTCCTGCCGCAATGTACTGATCTACTTCGATCGCCCGCTACAGGATCGCGCAATCGGGATGTTCCGGGAGGCACTGGCCGACCGCGGGTTTCTCGGCGTCGGCGCGCGCGAGACGCTGCGCTTCGGCGCCAACGCGCATGCCTTCGAACCCGTCGCGGGCCGGCAGCGGCTCTACCGCAAGCGATGATCGCCGTGGATGCGCCGAGCCGCGACGACCAGGTCGACATCCTGGTCGTCGACGACATCGAGCAGAACCTCGTCGCGATGCGCGCGCTGCTCGAGCGCGACGGGGTTCGCGTGGTGTGCGCGGCGAGCGGCGTGCAGGCGCTCGAGCTGCTGCTGGATCACGACGTGGCGCTCGCGCTGCTCGATGTGCAGATGGCCGACATGGACGGGTTCGAGCTGGCCGAACTGATGCGCGGCACCGGGCGCACGCGCGACGTGCCGATCATCTTCGTCACCGCCGCGCCGGTCGACGCGCAACGCTCGTTCCGCGGCTACGAAACCGGCGCGGTCGACTTCCTGCACAAGCCGATCGATCCCCGGATCCTGCGCGGCAAGGTCCAGGTGTTCGTCGAGCTGTACACCCGACGGCGCGAGCTGCAACGCCGCATGGCCGAACTCGAACGAGCGCTGTCGCTCAACGAAACGATGATGGCGGTGCTCTCGCACGACCTGCGTACGCCGCTGTCGGCGATAAGTCTCAGTGCCGAGGTGCTGGTGCGCAACGCCGCCGACGACGCGGTGCGGCAGAACGGGGTCCGCATAAGGTCCAGCGCGGCACGCATGTCGCGGATGATCGCGCAGTTGCTCGACTTCTCGCGCATCCGTTCGGGAGCGGTGCAGCTGGACTTGCGGCCTGCCGATCTCGGCACGCTGTTCGACGGCGCGATTGCCGAGGTGCAGCAGGCCGAGCCGCAGGCACGCATCGAATTCCAGGCTCAGGGCGACCTGCATGCGCAGCTCGATCAGGACCGCATGTCCCAGGTGATCTCGAACCTGCTGTCGAACGCGGTGCGCCACGGTGACCCGCAGGGCGCGGTGAACGTGATGCTCGACGGCAGCCGCCCGGAGGAGGTCACGGCGCGCATCGAGAATCCGGGCCGCATCAGCGACGACGTGCGCGAGAGCCTGTTCCAGGCGTTCGGCACATCCACCGCGGGCGGCGAGGGGCTGGGGCTGGGGCTCTACATCGTCGAGCAGTTCCTGCGCGCCCATCACGGCTCGGTGGCCGTCAACGCGACCTCGGACGGGCGCGTCAGCGTCGTGCTCAGTGTGCCGCGCCGCCAGCCGGAGCCGCGCGCCGCGCCTGTCGCGCGATACGCTTGACGCGTGTCGCGGGCTAGCGGTCCTCGACCGGTTCGGCAATGCAGCGCGTGACCTGCGGCGGCCGATCGCCGATGTGAAAGGACAGCCGGCGCGCGCGCAGCGCGACGTCGAAGACGGTCACGCGGTCGAAGCGGCGCAGGTGTTCCACCCACGATTCGTCGACGAAGTATTCGAGATAGCGACCCGGCACCGCGGTGTCGTGGAACAACTCCCACGACAGCGCACCCTGGCGCAGGCGGCTGCGGCGGCTCTCGGCCATCACCGCGCGGAACTCGTCGGCGCGCGCAGGGTCGATGTGGTATTCGATCGTCGTCATCACCGGGCCGGCGTCGGGGTCGACCGGGCGGGTGGTCACCGGCGCGGTCCACGCCGCCGACGGCGTGAGGTCTTCTTCCGCGCCGCCTTCGACGCGATAGCGGCGCGTCAGCCACAGCGCGATCACGCCGGCCACGGCGGCTGCCGCCAGGCTGGTGCGCACATCGGTCCAGGCCGCGACCTGGCCCCACAGCGCCGCGCCCGCCCCGGCGCCGCCCATCAGCGCCACCTGGAACGTCGACATGCCGCGCGCCCGCACCCAGTTCGGCAGCGCGAGCTGCGCCGCGATCGAGATCGAATTCGCGACCATGAGCCAGGCCATGCCGCCCACCACCATCGCCGGCACGGCGACGTAGACGTTCGGTGCGAAGCCGGCCACCACCATTGCCGCGGCCTGCACGCAGCTGCCGTCGCGGATCAGCTGGTCGGCATTGCGCTGCTGGCGCATGCGTGGCAGCAGGAACACCGACAGGATCGCGCCGAAGCCCATCGACGCGAACAGCAGCGTGTAGGTGCCGGCCTGGCCATCCATGCCGCGTGCCACCAGCGGAAGCAAAGCGGTCAGCGCGGTGGACTGCGCGAAGAACGTGGTCACGCGCACCAGCACCGCGCGCATGCGCGCGGACTGTCGCACGTACTGCACGCCCACGCGCATCGCGCCGAGGAAACGCTCGCCCGGCAGCACGCTGGCCTTCTGCTCGCTCTTCCAGCGCAGGATCATCAGGCCGGCAACGATCGACAGCACCGCGTTGACCACGAACACGTACGCGGTGCCGGCGCCGGCGATCAGCACGCCGGCGAGCACCGGCCCGACGATGCGCGAGGCATTCATCGCCAGGCCGTTCAGCGCCAGTGCCGCCGGCAGCTGGGTGCGCGGCACCAGATCCGGCACGATTGCCGAATACACCGGCCAGCGCATCGCCATGCCGACGCCGTTCAGGAACACCAGCACCAGCAGCAGCGTCGGATTGATCGCGCCGGTGAGGATCGCCAGGCACAACAGCGTGGCCGTGCCCGCCACCCAGAATTGCGTGACGACGAAGTAGCGGCGGCGATCGAGGATGTCGGCCAGCGCACCGCTGGGCAGCCCGAGCAGGAACACCGGCAGCGTGGCCGCGGTCTGCACCAGCGCCACCATCACCGGGGACGTGGTGAGCGAGGTCATCAGCCAGGCCGCGGCGACGTCGCTCATCGACATGCACAGGTTGGCGGTGACCCAGACCGTCCACAGCGAGCGGAAGACCGGATCTGCCAGGGGCTGGAGCGCTGACGCCGGGAATGCCGACCGGGCCTTGTCGGGGGCGGTGGACGGCGAATCGGACAAGCGGGGCTCCTGGGTCGATGGGCCCGATCGGGATCGGGGATCGCGGCCCGCGCAAGCCGCGATTGTCGCTCAAGCGCGCGGCGCGCGCGGGTCTTCGCGTTCGGCCGCCAGCGCCCGCGCCACACCCGCTACCGACGCATCGGCGGCCAGCGCCTCGACCGTCACGGGCAGCTTGCGGCGCCAGTTCGGGTGTTCGTCGATGGTCCCCGGCAGGTTGGTCTGGCCGTTCACGCCCAGGCAGTCCTCGGGTTGCACCATCATCAGGCGGGCCGGCGACGACGCGAGCCAGGCGTGGATCGCCTCGACCAGCGCCGGGGTGAGCGCGCCCCGGCTGGCGCTCCCGGGGTCGGTACCGGCCGGCAGCCGGCCGTCGCGCGCCAGCGCTTCGAGCAGGCGCACGCGATCGAGCGCGCGCGCCTGCGCCAGGCGCTCCGCGTCATCGTCGGGCAACCCATGCTCTCGACGCAGTTGCAGGTCGCTGCCGCTCCACCAGCCGGGCAGCGTCGGCAGGTCGTGCGTGCCGATCGACACCAGCGCGTCGCGCGGATACGTGGCGGGCGCCGCGAAATCGCCGGCGGCGTCGCGCTCGAAGTACAGCAGCCGGCACGACAGCATGCGCGTGCGCGCCAGCGCGGCGCGCACCTCGCCGGGCACGGTTCCCAGGTCCTCGCCGACCACCATGCACTGGTTGCGGTGGCTCTCCAGCGCGACGATCGCCATCTGTTCGTCGAGCGGATAGCGCACGTAGCAGCCGTCGCGGGCGCTGGCGCCGCGCGGCACCCAGTACAGGCGCATCAAACCCATCACGTGGTCGATGCGCAGCGCGCCCGCGTGTCGCATGTTCGCGCGCAGCGCCAGCACGAACGGCTCGTGACCCGCATCGCGCAGTGCGCCCGGAATCGGCGGAGGAAGGCCCCAGTCCTGGCCGGAAAGGTTGAAGTCGTCGGGCGGAGCCCCGATGCTGGCCGTTGCAGCGTAGTGGTCGCGATACGACCAGCAGTCCGAGCCGCCGCGATCTGCCGACACCGCGAGATCGAGGTAAAGCCCGATCGCCATCCGGCGTTCGCGACAACGGGCGGCGGCGCGGCCGAGCTGCTCGTCGGCCTGCCACTGAAGGTACTCGTAGTACTCGATGCGTTCCGTCTCCCGCGCTGCAAAGCGCGCCACCGCGTCGCCGCCCGGATCGCGCCATTCCCCGGGCCACGCGGTCCAGTCACGGATCGACGGATCCTGCGCCTGGAAATGCTCCTGCAGCGCCTCGTACAGCGCATGGCGGCGCAGCGGCGCGCCGCCGCGCTGCTGGAACGCGCGGAAGGCCTGCGCGCGCGGCGTGCCGCCGGCCAGGTGCGCGCGGCGGAAGTGCGCGTACAACGCCCGCAGCGTCTCGTGCTTGACTCGCGACACGCCGTCGAAGTCGACCAGTTCCGCCTCGCGCAGTTGCTGCACGCGCGCGGCGAACGCCGGTGCTCGCACGTACGCGCGCACCTCGCCGGCCTCGTGGAAGTCCTCCATCGATTCGATGTCGATTGCCAGTGCGTCCAGCCACAGGCGCGACGACGGCGCATACGGGCTCACGCGTCGCGCATCGCCCGCAAAGCGCGCGTGCAATGGGTTCAGGCCGATCGCGTGCGCGCCGTGCGCGGCGGCCACGTCGACGAGCGCCAGCAGGTCGCCGAAGTCGCCGACGCCCCAGTTGCGCGGCGAGCGCAGGCCGTACAGCTGGACCGCCCAACCCCAGGTGCGCGCGTCGCCGGCGAGCGCGGGCGGCAGGAAGCACTGCGCGGGCGCCGCGACCACCAGCACGCGCGCCTCGAGCGCAGCGGTGCGCAGCAGCAGCCGGTGGTAGCCCGGCACCAGCGCTGTCTCGATCGTCAACGTGCGCAGTTCGTACGGCGTGGCGTCCACGACGGCGCATTCGCACAGCCGCAGCGAGTCGATGTCGACTTCACCCTCCAGCGGCGCGCCTGTTTCAGGCTCCAGCCGCCACGCGATCCGGTCGCTCCCAGGTCGCGGTACGCGCACCTGCACCGTCAACACGCCGGCCGGCGCCTCGAGCGCGATCACCGGTTCGGCCAGGCGCCGCCAGTAGCGGGGGTGCGCCTGCGCGAGGCCGTGGTCGACTTCCTCGTCGGTGGCGGCCGGAACGCCCAGTTCGCCGAGCAGCGCGCGCAGTCCCGCTTCGGGGATCTCGCGGGGGCTTCCCCAGATGTCGTGATAGCCGGGCTCGATGCCCTGGGCCGAGGCGAGCCAGTGCAGCCGCTCGCGACTCGACCGCGTGTTCATGAGTGCGGCGCCGGGCGCGTGAGCAGCGCGAGCGAGCGCCCCTGCAGCGCGTAGCGCTCGCCACCGGCGAAGCGCAGACCGGCGCCGCCCGCCATCGTCGTGTCGAGCACGCAGCGCCAGGCGTCGCCGTCGAGCTGCGGCAGCACGAAGCCGATCTCTTCGTGGTGCGCGTTGAACAGCATCAGGAAGTCGTCGTCGAGCACCGGCCGGCCGCGCCGGTCGACTTCCTGCAGTCCGGTGCCGGACAGGTACACCGCGAGACAGCGGGCATGCTCGCGCTCCCACTCCTGCTCGCTCATTTCGGTGCCGTCGGGCTGCAGCCAGAGGATGTCCTTGACGCCGCTGCCATGCAACGGCCGCCCCTGGAAGAAGTCGCGCCGGCGGAACACCGGGTGCTCGCGGCGCACCTTCACCAGTTGCTGCACGAAGGCGAGCAGCGCCGCGCGCTCGTCGTCGATCGTCCAGTCGTGCCACGACAGCTCGTTGTCCTGGCAGTAGGCATTGTTGTTGCCGCGCTGCGTGCGCCCGATCTCGTCGCCAGCCAGCAGCATCGGCACGCCTTGCGACAACAGCAGCGTGGCGAGGAAGTTGCGCTGCTGGCGTGCGCGTAGCGTGCGCACGTGCGCATCGTCGGTCGGGCCCTCGATTCCGCAGTTCCACGACAGGTTGTGGTTGTGGCCGTCGCCGCCGCTCTCGCCGTTGGCCTCGTTGTGCCGCTCGTTGTACGTGACCAGGTCGGCCAGCGTGAAGCCGTCGTGAGCGGTGACGAAGTTGATGCTCTCGTGCGGGCGCCGGCCCGAGCGCCCGTACAGGTCGCTCGATCCGGTGAAGCGCTGTGCGAACTCGCCGATCAGCCCGCCGTCGCCCTTCCAGTACGCGCGCATGCCGTCGCGGTAGCGGTCGTTCCATTCGGCCCAGCCGGCCGGGAAGTCGCCGACGTGGTAACCATCGTGGCCGACGTCCCAGGGTTCTGCGATCAGCTTGAGCCGGTTCAGCAGCGGGTCCTGGCGGATCACGTCGAAGAACGCGCCCCAGCTCTGGATGCCGCCGGCCGCACGCGCCAGCGCCGGGGCGAGATCGAAGCGAAAGCCGTCGACGCGCATCTCCTGGGCCCAGTAACGCAGCGAGTCCATCACCAGCTGCAGCGTGCGCGGGTGCGGCAGGTTGACCGTATTGCCGCAACCGGTGAAGTCGACGTAGTTGCGCGGCTCGACCGGGTCGAGCCGGTAATAGGCGGCGTTGTCGATGCCGCGCAGGCTCAGCGTCGGGCCCATCCGGTTGCCCTCGCAGGTGTGGTTGTAGACCACGTCGATGATCACCTCGATGCCCGCCGAATGCAGGGCCTTGACCATCGACTTGAACTCCTGCACGTGGCCCGAGGCGCTGTAGCGCGCCTCGGGAGCGAAGTAGCCCAGCGTGTTGTACCCCCAGTAGTTGCGCAGTCCCGCGTCGACCAGGCGCCGGTCGTCGATGAAGGCGTGCACCGGCAGCAGCTCGATCGTGGTGACACCGAGCCGGCGCAGGTAGTCGAGCACCGGCTGGTGCACCAGACCGGCGTAGGTGCCGCGCAGCGCCGAGGGGACTTCCGGGTGCTGCATCGTGAAGCCGCGCACGTTCAGCTCGTAGATGACCGTTTCGTTCCACGGCACTTCGGGGCGCCGGTCTCCGCCCCAGCTGAATGCGGACTCGACCACGCGCGCCTTGGGCACGAACGGCGCGCTGTCGCGCTCGTCGAACGAAAGATCCTCGTCGGGATCGCCCACCGGATAGCCGAACAGCGCGTCGTCCCAGCGCAGCCGGCCGGTCATCGCGCGCGCGTAGGGATCCAGCAGCAGCTTGTGCGCGTTGAAGCGCAGTCCCGCGCGCGGGTCGTACGGGCCGTGGACCCGGTAGCCGTACACCAGCCCGGGGCGCGCCTGCGGGAGATAGCAGTGCCACACCATGTCGGTGCACTCGCGCAGCACGATGCGCTCGGTCTCGTGCCGGCCGTCGGCGTCGAACAGGCACAGCTCGACCGCGGCCGCATCGCTGGCGAACAGCGCGAAGTTCACGCCTTCGCCGTCCCAGGTCGCACCCAGCGGGTAGGGCCGTCCCGGCCAGACTGCGCTGTTGCCGTTCGCCGGCTCAGCCATCGACGACCTCCTCGAGAATCACCGCCGACAGCGCCGGCAGGGTCAGCGCGAGCGAGCACGGCTGGCCGTGCGCGGCGTGCGCGATCGCCTCCACGCCGCCGAAGTTGCCCCAGCCGCCGCCGCCGTAGAGCCCGGCGTCGCTGTTGAGCAGCTCCTTCCAGCGCCCGGTGCGCGGCACGCCCAGCACGTAGTCGGTGCGTGGCACCGGCGTGAAGTTGCACGCTACCAGGATCGCTGGCCCGCCGCCTCGCGGCCGGCGCAGGAAGGCGATCACGCTGTTCTGCGCGTCGCTGCAGTCGATCCACTGGAAACCGTCGACCGAGAAGTCGAGCTGGTGCAGGGCCGGCTTGTCGCGCAAAGCACGGTTCAGGTCGGCCACCCAGCGCCTGAGTCCCGCGTGGGCCGGCGACGCGGCGAGCTGCCAGTCGAGCTCGCCGTCGTGTGCCCACTCGCGGCGCTGGCCGAACTCGCCGCCCATGAACAGCAGCTTCTTGCCCGGATGCGTCCACATGTAGCCGAAGAGCACGCGCAGGTTGGCGAGCTTCTGCCAGTCGTCGCCGGGCATCTTGCCGATCAGCGAACCCTTCCCGTGCACCACCTCGTCGTGCGACAGCGGCAGGACGAAGTTCTCGTTGAACGCGTACCACAGCGAGAAGGTGAGCTTGTCCTGGTGGTGGCTGCGATGCACCGGATCCTCGCGCGCGTAGGCGAGCGTGTCGTGCATCCATCCCATGTTCCACTTCATGCCGAAGCCCAGTCCGCCGAGGTACGTCGGCCGCGACACCATCGGCCAGGCGGTGGACTCCTCGGCGATCGTCATCGTGTCGGGGTGGTCGCGATACACCGCCTCGTTGAGCGTGCGCAGGAACGACACGGCCTCCAGGTTCTCGCGCCCGCCGTAGCGGTTGGGCACCCACTCGCCTTCGCCGCGCGCGTAGTCCAGGTACAGCATCGAGGCCACCGCGTCGACGCGCAGTCCGTCAACGTGATAGCGCTCGAGCCAGGACAGCGCCGACGACAGCAGGAACGACGCCACCTCGTGGCGGCCGTAGTTGAAGATGCTCGAGCTCCACTCCGGGTGGAAGCCCTGGCGCGGATCGGCGTGCTCGTACAGGTGGGTGCCGTCGAAGCGGGCCAGTCCGTGCGCGTCGGTCGGGAAGTGCGAAGGCACCCAGTCGAGGATCACGCCGATGCCGTGCCGATGCAGGTGATCGACGAGGAACATCAGGTCCTGCGGGGTGCCGTAGCGTGCAGTGGGGGCGAAGTAGCCGGTCGTCTGGTAACCCCACGAGCCGTAGAACGGATGCTCGGTGACCGGCAGCAACTCCACGTGGGTGAAGCCGGTCTCGTGCAGGTACGGCACCAGTGTCTCGGCAAGCTCACGGTACGACAGGAATCGGCCGTCGGCGTGCCGCCGCCACGAACCGGCATGCAGTTCGTAGATCGAGATCGGCGCATCCAGCGCGTTCCTCGCGCGGCGCGTGGCCATCCAGTCCGCATCGCCCCAGTCGTAGTCGAGCGACCACACGCGCGAGGCGGTGCGCGGCGGCTCCTCGCAGAAGAACGCGAACGGATCGCTCTTGTCGGGCACCGGTGCGCCGCTGGCCGGGACGATGCGGTACTTGTACGCCTGGCCGCGCTGCGCCGCGCCGACGAAGCCCTCCCAGATGCCCGAGCCGTCCCAGCGCGGATGCAGCGGGTCGGCGTTGCCGTCCCAGCCGTTCCAGTCGCCGATCACGGACACCGAGCGCGCATTGGGCGCCCAGACCGCGAAGTGCGCGCCCGCGTCCGCATCCGACGGATGGCAGCCCAGGTGGTCGTGCAGCCGCGCGTGCGTGCCCTCGCGGAAGAGATAGATGTCGTGTTCGGTCAGCACTGTGATTCCGGAAACGGATGACGCCACGCCCGGGCATCGGCCGCCGCGGCGCGGCCGCGCGGCTCTTCGCCCACTGGCCCGAGCCATTTTGGCATGCGGCGCGCCGGCGCAATGTCCACTTTGTCCCGGCCGGGCCCGGATCGGTTCCGATCCGGCTCAGCGTGCCAGTCCGGGGTACAGCTTCGACGCGAGCGCGAGCAGCACCGCGAACACGAGCAGCAGCACCGCGAAGCTGGTGCTCCACGGATGCACGCTCGCGCCGCCGACCACCATCGCTCCGCGCAGGGTGTCGACCAGCCAGGTCAGCGGATTCACCGCTGCGATCACGCGCAGCCAGCCGGGCATCAGTTCGAGCGGATACAGCGCATTGGAGGCGAAGAAGAGCGGCATCGTCAGCAACTGGCCGACTCCCATGAAGCGTTCGCGCGCTCCGCTTGTGCCCGTGCAATCCGTGCAGGTCACGACCCTGACGGAGTGAACTCGCGCTGCTGCTGGCGTGCGGCCTGCCCGTCAGCGGCAGCGCGCTCGCGTCGTCGCTCACGCTGTACGCTGGGGCCTGAGGGGCTCGGATGACCGCGGTGGCGGACTCAGAACGTGTGAAGCAATCATCCGCTCCCGTCTTGCACGCCGGGAAGCGCCCGTGCTTCGTTGCAAATGCTCGCCATATCGGCCGATATGGCTGCGCTTTGTGCCTCGCCTGGGCGCTTCCTGGCGTGCCTTCCGGGCGCGGCCGATTGCTTCACACGTTCTCAGCGCGATCTTCAACGGCGAGCAGAAGATCGATCTCGTCGATGCCGAGATCGCCGTGGGGGTCTACCGCAGGCCCTTATGAGTCCG
>CAZBTE010000011.1:0-18883 GCA_964494665.1 uncultured Limnobacter sp. | reverse complement strand
CCTACGTCGTCGGCACCGGCTACGGCCGCGCGCGCCTGCCGTTCTCGAAGGAGCACGTGCGCTCGGAGATCCTCTGCCACGGGCTGGGTGCGCACGTGATGTACCCGCAAACCGCCACCGTGCTCGACATCGGCGGCCAGGACACCAAGGCGATCCAGGTCGATCCGAACGGCATCGTCGAGAGCTTCCAGATGAACGACCGCTGCGCGGCCGGCTGCGGGCGCTACCTGGGCTACATCGCCGACGAGATGAACATGGGCCTGCACGAGCTGGGGCCGATGGCCATGCAGTCGACCAAGCAGATCCGCATCAACTCGACCTGCACCGTGTTCGCCGGCGCCGAGTTGCGCGACCGCCTGGCGCTGGGCGACAAGCGCGAGGACATCATGGCCGGGCTGCACCGCTCGATCATCCTGCGCGCGATGTCGATCCTGGCGCGCTCGGGCGGCATCCGCAACGAGTTCACCTTTACCGGCGGCGTGGCCAAGAACGAGGCAGCGGTCAAGGCGCTCAAGGAGCTGGTGTTCGAGAACTACGGCGAGATGACGCTGAACATCGACCCCGACTCGATCTACACTGGCGCGCTCGGAGGAGCGACCTTCGCGTGGCGCGCGGTGGTCGAGGAAGGCAAGACGGCCGAGGCACGCGCCTGAGCGGCACCGGACATCCAGGAGAACGACCATGACTTATTCGATCGGCATCGACATCGGCTCCGGCGCGGTCAAGAGCGTGCTGTTCAAGGTGGACGGCGATCGCCAGGAATGGCTGGCCAAGCGCTCCGAGCGCATCCGCCGGCGCGACCCGATGCAGCTGGCCGAGGAAGGCCGCGACGGCGTGCTGGCCGACGCCGGCATCGACCCCGGCCAGGTCGACTACATCGCGACCACCGGCGAGGGCGAGAACGTCAAGTTCGCCACCGGCCACTTCTACTCGATGACCACGCACGCGCGCGGCGGCGTGTTCCTGCATCCGGGCGCGCGGGCGATCGTCGACATCGGCGCGCTGAACGGCCGCGCGATCTACGTCGACGAGCGCGGCAAGGTGCTGGCGTACAAGATGACCAGCCAGTGCGCGTCGGGCTCGGGGCAGTTTCTCGAGAACATCGCCCGCTACCTCGGCGTGGCGGTCGAGGAGATCGGGCCGCTGTCGCAGAAGTCGCAGAATCCCGAGAAGGTGAGCTCGATCTGCGCGGTGCTCGCCGAGACCGACGTGATCAACATGGTCTCGCGCAGCATCGCGCCGACCGACATCCTGAAGGGCATCCACCTGTCGATGGCCTCGCGCATCGTCAAGCTGCTGAAGGTCACCGGCATCAAGGAAGGCACCGCGCTGATGACCGGCGGCCTCGCGCTCGACACCGGCCTGCTCGCGGCGATCCGCGAGGAGGTCGCCAACGAGAAGGCCAAGGTCGAGGTGGTCAATCATCCCGACTCGATCTACGCCGGCGCGATCGGGGCCGCGCTGTGGGGTGCGTTCCGGCACTCCAAGCTGGCCGGGCTCCAGGAACAGGCCGTCGCTTAGCAATCAGGAGAACTTCGAAATGGCACTGACGATCACCGACAACTGCACTGCCTGCGACGCCTGCAGGCCGGTGTGTCCCAACGAGGCGATCAGCGCTGCAGACCCGGCGTACGTGATCGACCCGATGCGCTGCACCGAATGCGTCGGTGCGGAAGACGAGCCGCAGTGCATGCTCGTCTGTCCGGCCGACTGCATCGTGCCGCATCCCGACTTCCAGGAAACGCCCGAGCAGCTGATGGAGAAGTACCACTCGCTGCACGGCTGACCGCAAAACGGGCGGGGGAGGAGGGCGCCGCGGCTTCACGAGGGCCGCGGCGCCCGATTTTTTCCCCGCCCGGGCGAGTGCGTCCCGACCGCGCCTGCCGGCTCGTGTTCAGGTCTCGCGGGGCCGCCGCGGGTTCGTCAGCGCTCCGCGCACCACGGCGCTCACCATGGTCGCGATGAACACCACCAGCGCGACTGCGTTGAGCATTCCGCCGGCCTGCGTCCAGTCGAAGCGGCCGGTTGCGTCACCGGCCAGCCGCACGATCAGCGACAGGTGCAGCAGCGCGAGCGGCACGTAGAACGTCGGGTGATAGGGCACGGCCACGCGCAGCACCGCGGGGAAGATGATCGCTGCGTGCCCGAACACCATCGAGAACACGAAGCCGAGTGCGAGCGCGTGCATGGCCGCACCGTAGCCCGGCGTGCCGGGTGCGAAGCTGCCGGCGGCGAGCAGGGTGGCGCCGCCCACCGCCAGCCACGCGTAGCCCGACAGCAGGCACACCGCGATGAAGCGCGTCAGGCCACGATTGCGTACGGTTCGCCGCGCGATGTCCTGCTTGAGCAGCCACGCCGCCAGCGCCAGCAGCCCGAGCGCGAACACGGTGGTGCCCCAAGGCTGGTTCGCGCCGAGCATGCCCGCCACGATGACGACCAGCACCGCGGCGAACGCGTAGCGCGCCGGCGGCGAAGGCGGCAGGAAGCGCGACAGCTCGAGCCGCTCGCCTGCGATGGTGAGGATCAGGAAACCCAGCCACCACGCCACGACCTCGTGTACCGCGGCGCCGGCTGCCCAGAGCGCGACGCCGATCGGCCAGCATGCCGCGCCCAACGCGAGGGTGAAGGTGAACAGCGCGGTCTGGCGGCGGTAGACGTCCAGCGAGGCCGCCACGAGCACCACGCCGCCGGCGAGAAAGAACCACGGTGCGACCGCGACGGCGCCGAACGCCGTGGCCGCACTGCCCAGGCCGGCCAGCAGCGGGGCGAGGTAGGCCCAGTAGCGACCGATGGCGACCGCGCGCTCCAGCGCGATGACCACGCCGAAGAAGCCGCAGATCATCAGCGGGCCATGCAGCGCCGCAGCCGACGCGGCCAGCGCAGGCATGCTCCAGCCGAGCCGTGCGAGCCCCGCGCCGGTGCCGAACACCAGACCGATGAAGCCGAGCACCAGCAACGGAACTCGCCACGGCGGCGGCAGGCCGGTGGCGCCCGGCGAGGGGGCAGGTGCGCGGGTCAAGCCCGTTCTACCAGCCGAAATGGTCCCTTGCGATCCCGGTCATCTTGTCGGGCGTCCAGGGAGGATCCCAGACCAGCTCGACGTCGATCGAGGCGTCGGGCGGACAGATCGCGGCGACCACGCGACGCGCGTTGTCGGTGATCATGTCGGCCATCGGGCACGCGGCGGTGGTCATCGTCATCTCGACGTGCACCGATCTCTCGCCGATCTGGATGTCGTAGACCAGCCCGAGGTCGACGATGTTCATGCCGGCCTCGGGGTCGTCGACCTGCCGCAGCGCCTCGCGCACCGCGTCGTCGTCGGGCATCGGAGTGGTCATGGCCTGCCTGGCCGCGCTCAGCCCAATTGCCGTACGAACGGCAGGCGCTGCGAGGGCGCGAAACCGACGTCGTACAGAAAGCCCAGCAGCGCAAGGTCGCGTGGCGCTACCTGCGTCTCGACCCGCTCGATGCGCAGCGCGCCCAGGTTCAGGAACAGCTGCGACAACAGTGCGTGGCCGATGCCGCGGTGGCTGTATTCCGGATCGACACCGATGGTGTCGAGCACCGCCACCGGTTCGGTGCGCCCGAAGTCGCCGAGGTCGGCACGCGCCATCACGAACCCCACCACGACGTCGTCCATGCGCGCGGTCAGCGACACGCGGATGTCGGAGTCGGCCAGCGTCTCCTGCAGCTTGTTGGCGATGTAGGTGTGCCGGTCGGCGCCGACGATGCCGCGGTCGATGCGCACGATGTCGGCCAGGTCGTCGGCGTTCATCGGGCGGATGTCGGCGTTGTCGCGCGCAAGGCGCTCGAAATCGTTGCCTTCCGGGGCGCCGAAGTTGACCTCGTTGCCCGGCCCTTCTCCGGTCGGCATCGCGATCGGCGTGTCGCGTTCGCTCACGTATTCGCCGCCGCGCACCGGGCAATCGACGACGTGGTTGCGCGCGAGCGTGAAACCGGCCGCGTCGAGCCAGCCCATCATGCGGTGGTTGTTCCAGGCGGCCTGGGTGCGCAGTTCGACCACGCCGTGACGCGAGGCCCACTGTGCGAGGGTGTCGAACAGCTGGCGACCGACCCCCTTGCCCTGCGCATCGCGGCGCACGCCGATCGCCTCGAGGTGCAGGTCGCGTTCGCGGCGGCCGAACTCGCCCTCCACCTTGCGCGCCTGGATGAAGCCGACCAGGCCCTTGTCGTCGGTGGCGGCGAACTGCGCGTGCGACGCCGGATCGCGCACCGCGGCGGCCACCCGGCGCTCGAAATAGGCGCGTCGGGAGTGACCCTCGATCGCGGAGTCGAGCGCCACCACGGCGTCGAGATCGTTGCGGGACAACGGACGGATCGCAATGCCTGCGGCGGTCGCTTCCATGGGGCTTTCCTCGGGGTGTCGGTATGGGCGCGGCCTCAGCCGGCCGCGTAGGCGAACGCGAGTTCGCGATCGGTGTCGTCGTCGAGCAGGTCGTCGAGCATCGGCAGCAGCGCCATGGTTTCCTTCTGGATGTGGGAGACCTGTCGTTCCACCATTTCCAGCGCACCGACCTTCAGTGTATTCCACCCGTCGTCGCCGAGCGAGCCCGCCGCTGCCGCGCGTGCGAGCGGCAGCATTTCCTCGGCCACCGCGCGGATGGCGGCGTGCTCCTCGGCGAGCAACTCGGCGATGTCGCCTTCGCCGGCATCGGCCAGGCGCGTGAAGAGCTCCTGCTCCTCGAAGTCGAAATGGCGGTTGACGTCCTGCTCGAGATGTCGGACGAAACTTGCGGCAACCTTGGCCAGCTCGGGATCTTTGCTGGCACCGCTGCGCGGTGCGCGCGCGAAGGCCTGTTCGATCTTGCCGAGCAGGTCGAGGTTGGTGCGGTGCTCTTCATCGAGCGCGTGGCTCACCTGGCGCTGGAAGCTCATGGGGCGCTCCAATAATGGTATTCAAATACTAGAATAGCAAACGCCGACCGCATCCGGCCATTGATACCGGTCAAGCAACCGGGGCTTTGGCTGCGGAACGCGGCGTGGGCGGGCGGCGCATGCGCCGCAGCAGGGTCACGAAGAAGACACCGAAGGCCGCCGCCCCGGTTGCGCCTGCCAGTGCAGCGATCCGGGCAAGCCACGGGCTGTCGAAGACGACCGCGAGCGCCAGCAGCGCCAGCGCGGCCAGGTGACACCAGAAGTGCACGGCCAGCGGCCGGTCGGCGGTCAGCGACGACGGCGTGCGCGGCGGCCCCTTGCCGGGCGGCTTGTGCATCGAGGCGAGGAACGGCACGATGCGCTGCAGGATGCCGAGCACGAAGGTGAGCAGCCATCCGGCCACCAGCGTGACGCCGAACAACGTGGGCATGCCGTCGAACGGGGCGTCGAGCGTCAGCGCCAGCGCGGCGACCAGGCTCAGCACCAGCAGCGTCCAGGCGATGCGCACCAGCCGGAACGAACGTCCGAGTTCGCGGCGCATGCCCGACTTCAGCGACGTCGCCATCAGTCGCAGGTCCACGCCGACCGCCGCCGCGGCGGCCAGCACGGCGGCCACGCGCAACGGCACCGCCGCGACGCCGAACGCGGCCACGCCCGCCAGCGCCAGGGCCAGCGCCGCCAGCCCGCCGGATAGCAGCGCGCGGCGCTCGGGCGGCGCGGCCGACAGCGCGAACATCGGCACCAGGACGTAGGACAGCCCGAGCGCGAGCATGCCCATGAATCCGTAGGCTGCGAAGGCCACGTGCAGCGCGAGCGCGGCGCCGCGTTCGATCAGCGGAACGCCCAGGTAGGTGAGAACCAGCGAGAGCGCGGTGAGCAGCACCACGACCAGCGACGCGAGCGCCGACCATCCGTGCGCCACCACTGCCGGCATGCCGCGCGCACCGTTCAGGTTCAGCGCCAGCAGCACGCCGAAGATGGCCAGCGCGACGACCACCGCGGTCGCACCGACCGCCAGCAGCACCGGGTGCGCCAACCCCATGCCGAGTGCGACCGCGGCCACGCCGGGCGCGTAGAGCCAGAATACCGCCGCCGGCCAGCGCGTCGAGCGCACCGGTTGCCGCGTCGCGACGGGAAGCAGTTGCAGGCTGGCGCCGATGGCGGTCATCGCCAGCACGCCCAGCGTGACCAGGTGCAGCGCGGCCAGCGTCCAGCCCAGCCCCCCGGCGAAGCGCGGAGCCGTGTCGCTGCCGGCCAGCAGCGCGAGCCAGGCCAGCAGCTGGCTGGCGACCGCGGCACCGAAGAAGCGCAGCGGGATCGATGCGGGCAGCAGCCGGCTCGTCGCGCCGGCGAGGAAGGCACCGGCGGCAAGCTTCACCATACGTGGCCCGTTGCCGCGCGCCTCATCGGGTGCGGCTCAAGGTGCGGGTTGGAGGCGCAGCCGCACCTCGCCGGGTTCGCCGTCGATCTGCTCGGCGCTCCAGCCGAGCTCGGCGAGTTCCGGGTACAGCATCTGCGGGTCACGGTCGAGGTGCACGATGACCGGCGTGCCGTCGTCGATCGAGCCGACCAGCTCGAGGATCGCCACCAGCGGCTCGGGGGGCGGCAGGCCGCGCGCGTCGATGTGCACACCGTCCGGCCCGCTCCAGCGCCTGCCCGCGCCGGCGCGCGGTGCACCGCCTTCGTCGGCCCCGCTGCTCATCGCAGTGCTCTTCGTTCAGGTCGTCTTCGGCCTGAGGTCGCGTACCCGCACCGCCTTGCCCTGCGAACGCGGGATCTCGCCGGGACGCTTCACGATCACGTCGGCGCTGATGCCCAGCATCGTCTTGATCTGGTGCGCCACCTGCCGCGCGATGCCGTCGTAGGCGTCGGCCTCGACACCGGGTTGCACCTCGGTCTCGACCGTGACGTGGTCCAGCTTGCCCTTGCGCTCGACGACCAGCTGGTAGTGCGGCGCGATGTTGGTCAGGCCGACGAGCACGGCCTCGACCTGCGACGGGTAGACGTTCACGCCGCGGATGATCAGCATGTCGTCGTTGCGCCCCGTGACGCGCAGGATGCGCATGTGCGTGCGCCCGCAGTCGCAACGCTCGGTGGTCACCTTCGTGATGTCGCGCGTGCGATAGCGCAGCATCGGCAGCGCTTCCTTGGTGAGCGTGGTGATCACCAGCTCACCGGACTCTCCCTCGGCCACCGGTTGTCCGGAGTCGGGGTCGATCACCTCGAACAGGAAGTGGTCCTCCCAGCCGTGCAGCCCGCAGTGGTGCTCGCATTCGCACGCCACGCCGGGACCCATGATCTCGGACAGGCCGTAAATGTCCACTGCGCTGATGCCGAGACGTGCCTCGATCTCGCGGCGCATGGCGTCGCTCCAGGGCTCGGCGCCGAACATGCCGATCTGCAGCGCAGAGTTCTTCGCGAGATCGACGCCCTGCTGTTCGGCAACCTCCGCGATCGCCAGCGCATACGACGGAGTGGAGCACAGCACCCGCGCCTGGAAGTCGACGATCAGCGAGACCTGGCGCTCGGTGGAACCGCCCGACATCGGCACCACCACGCCGCCCAGGCGTTCCGCGCCGTAGTGCGCGCCCAGGCCGCCGGTGAACAGGCCGTAGCCGTAGGCGTTGTGGATCACGTCGCCGGAACGCGCGCCGCCCGACCAGAACGAGCGCGCCATCAGGTCGGCCCAGTGATCGATGTCGCGCCGCGTGTAGCCGACCACCGTCGGCTTGCCGGTCGTGCCCGACGAGGCGTGCAGCCGCGTGAGGGCGCTGCGCGGACGCGCGAACATGCCGAACGGATAGTGGTCGCGCAGGTCGGACTTCATCGTGAACGGCAGGCGCCGCAAGTCGTCGAGCGAACGGACGTCGTCGGGCTTGATGCCGATCGCGTCCAGCCGCGAGCGGTGCAGGGGGACGTTGTCGTATGCGTTGCGCACGGTCTCGCGCAGTCGCTCGAGCTGGAGCGCGGCCAGCTGCTCGCGTGGCATCGTCTCCTGCGCCTCGTGCAGGTAGCGGGCGGCAGTGCCGGATTTCGCCCCCGAGCCGGCTTGGGTCGACGTGGTCATTTCCCTGTTCTCCTCGTGATTCCGTCCAGTGCCGTCATGGCGAGGCGCGCACGCCCCGCACCGGCAGTTCTTTCAACGCGAAGCCCTGGTTGAAGGCGGCGCGCGTGATCAGCGTGTATTTGAGCCACAGGCCGGCTGCTGCGGCAAGCAGGCCGGCTGCTGCAGCGAGCAGGGCGGCGAACGCGCCGCCGACCAGCCCGATGCCGGCGGGGGCGACCAGCGCGAAGGCGAGCCAGGTGCCGTAACCTTGCAGCGCTGCGCCGGCGTTGTCGAGCGCGGCCAGCGCGCGCGGCGCCGTGCCCGGTGCGAGTCGACGCCGATAGGCAACCCAGGCGATCCAGCGTGCCGCGAGCAGCGCGCCGAACACGGCCATCAGCGCCTGGCTCGCCAGCCCGTGCAGCGGATGCGCCAGCAGGAACAGGCCGGCGCCTTCGACCAGTCCGGTGGCGACGATCAGCGGCACCACCAGCGGTTCGCGCCAGGCAGGAATGCCGCGCGCGGCCTTCAGGATCCGGCCCTGGCAGTAGACGAATGCGAGCGCGAGCAGCGCGGTGATCCAGACGAAACCGCTGACGCCGGCTGCCGCCGCGAGTCCCGCGGGAAACAGCAGCGTGGCTACGAAGCCCTCGCGCGTCATCCACGAGGTACGCGGGTTGAAGAACACGTGCAGCGCGCGCATCGGGCGTCCGATCTCGAGCCACACGCACAGCAGGCCCACGCCCACCAGCGCCAGCCCCGCCAGCACCAGCAACGTCGCTGCCGTGCCTCGTGCGCCCGACAACGCGGCGAATGCGAGCAGGCCGGAGCCGGCGCCGCCGCACATGAAGTTGCCGGCGGCGCGCCAGTCCCACTGCGTCTGCAACCAGGGTTTCGGGCCGTAGCTCATGCGGCGAACCTCATGTTTGCGCCTTGTCCCACAGATAGAAGAAACCGGGTCCGGTGCCGAGCTCCTCGTGCATGCGGAAGTGCTGATTCTCCGCCAGCAGGCGCGAGACGTTGCTGTGCGGATCGTCGATGTCGCCGAAGGCGAGCGCGCCGGCGATGCACGCATTGGCGCACGCCGGCGTCGCCTCGACGTCGACGCCGGGCGTCAGGCCCTGTTCGAGGCCGGCGTCGATGCGCTCGACGCAGAACGTGCACTTCGTGGCCACGCCGAGGCGGGTTTCGTCGTGGCGCAGCGCCTCGCTGTCGATCGGCTCGCCGTAGGCGAAGGTGGGGCGCTGGGTCTTGTAGCGAGCCTGGTACGGACATGCAACCGCGCAGTACGCGCAGCCGATGCAGAGGTCGTAGTCGATGGTGACGATGCCGTCGAGGCGTTTCTTGGTGGCCGTGGTCGGGCACACGTCCATGCACGGCGGCTCGTCGCAGTGCTGGCAGCCGGTGGGAACGAAGGCGCGCCGCACGTCGGGGAATTCGCCGAACTCCATGTCGAGCACGCGGCGCCATTGCACGCCGGGTGGCGTGGCGTTGGCATGCTTGCACGCCGCGGTGCAGGTCTGGCAGCCCACGCATCGGCGCAGGTCGGCAACCATTGCCCAGCGGGTCATGATGCGGCTCGACGCAGCGATGCGTGCCGGACCGGGCGCCGCGCGTGCGCCGGGAAACCGGCAGCGGCGGCGCTGCCGGCGGCGGCGACACGCAGGTTCATGCCAGGCCCGCTTTCTTCGCCTTGGCTGCCAGGCGCGCGGCGGTGCCTTCGACGTCGACGACGAAGCGGCTGTGCTTTCCGCGGCAGATGGCGTCGACGCTGTCGCGGCCTTCGACGTCGAACGTGACCGCGCGGCCCTTGACCTCCGCGATCGTGACCTTCAGCTCGACCGGCATGTCCATCAGCGTGGCGGCCAGGTGATCGATCTCCACGCGCGTGCCGACCGAGTCTTCGCCGGCGTCGAGGTGCTCGAGCAGCAGCTCGCGGCAGGCGATCTCGATGTCCTGCACCAGCATCGGGGTGGCGTAGACGCGGGCGTTCTCGCCCATGAAGCCGATGGTGCGGCCGCGATCGACGGTGAGCGCGCTGGTCTTGCTGGCGCCGGGAGCGAGGGATGCCTTCATCGTGTTCTCCGTATGCGTGTCCGGGTAGAGGGGGGAGAGGGAACCGGCGTTCTACAGCCCCAGGTAGGCCTGCTGCACCGCCGGGTCGACCAGCAACTCGTCGCCGCGGCCGGTCAGCGCGATGCGGCCGACTTCGAGCACATAGGCGCGATCGGCGATCGACAGCGCGGCGCGCGCGTTCTGGTCGACCAGCAGGATCGTGGTGGCGGCGGCCTTCAGCGAACGGATGGTCGCGAAAATCTCGGCCACCAGCCGCGGTGCCAGCCCCATGCTGGGTTCGTCGAGCAACAGCAGCCTTGGGCGCGTCATCAGCGCGCGGCCGATCGCCAGCATCTGCTGTTGTCCGCCCGACAGCGTGCCGGCGGCCTCGTTGCGCTTCCTGGCGAGGATCGGAAACAGCTCGTAGACACGCTCGAGTCCGTCGGCCAGCTCGGAAGCCGGCCTCACGAAGGCACCCAGCCTGAGGTTGTCCTCGACCGACAGGGGCCCGAACACCTGCCTGCCTTCGGGCACCTGGACGATGCCCATGCGCACGCGGTTCCGCGACGACATGCGCGTGATGTCGGCACCTTCGAAGCGCACGCTGCCCGAGGCGACCGGCTGCACGCCGGACAACGCGCGCAGCAGCGTGGACTTGCCGGCGCCGTTGGCGCCGACCAGCGCGATCAACTCGCCGTCGTCCACGCGCAGGCTGACGTCGCTCAGCGCGGTGATGCGGCCATAGCGGCTCGACAGCGTCTCGACTTCAAGCATGCGCTGCCTCTTGCGGCTCGGCCGTGCCGAGGTAGGCTTCGATCACGCGGGGGTCGTTGCGGATCTGGTCGGCATTGCCTTCGGCGAGCTTACGGCCGTAGTCGAGCACCAGGATGTGGTCGGACACGCCCATCACGAGGCGCATGTTGTGCTCGACCAGCACGATCGTGGTGCCTGCGTCCGACAGTCTCCTGATCAGCGCGGCGACCTCCATCGATTCCGTCGGGTTCAGCCCGGCGGCAGGCTCGTCGAGCAGCAGCAGGCTTGGCTCGCCGGCAAGCGCGCGGGCGATCTCGAGCCGCTTGAGGGCGCCGTAGGGCATGGCGTCGGCATTCGCCTCGGCGTAGCTGGCGAGGCCGACGAATTGCAGCAGGTGCAGCGCGTGTTCGCGGCACTCGCGCTCGGCGCGTACGCGTCCCGGCAGGCGCAGCATCGCCGGCAGCAGGCCGCAGCGCTCGCGCAGGTGGCGGCCGGTCATCACGTTCTCGACCGCGCTCATGTTGAAGAAGATCTGCAGGTTCTGGAACGTGCGGCCGATGCCGGCTGCCGCGAAGGCGTGCGTGGGCAGGCCCTGCAGTTCGCGTTCGCCCAGCGCGATCGTGCCGCTGCTCGGGACGTACACACCGGTGAGAAGGTTGAGCAGGGTGGTCTTGCCGGCGCCGTTCGGGCCGATGATCGAGTGCACCTTGCCGGCGCCGATCTCGAACGTGAGATCCTGCACGGCGTGCACGCCGCCGAATTCCTTCGACAGGCCCTGTACGCGCAGGCTGCTCACCGCTTTCTCCGCTCGAGCATCGCGACGATGGTCGGCACCGCTCCGCGCGGGAAGAACACCATCGTGCCCATCATGATCGCGCCCAGCACGACCATTTCGTATTCCTTCACCACCGTGAGCGCCTGCGGCAGGATCGTTAGCACCGCGGCTCCGACGACCGCCCCGTAGGTGGAGGCCATGCCGCCGAACACCACCATCGTGACCATCTCCACCGAATGCATGAACGATGCCTTGTCCGGCGTGACGAAGCCCGAATAGAAGGCGGTGAGTCCGCCGGCGAACGCCGCGAACACGGCCGACAGCACGAACACCATCAGCTTCTGGTACGCGCTGTCGATGCCCACGACTTCGGCGGCCACCTCCGAGGTGTGCAGCGCGCGCAGCGCGCGTCCGCGCGGCGACTCGATCAGGTTGAGCGAAAGCCACACCGCTGCCAGCAGGAACAGCGCGACCACCCAGTACCAGGTCGCGGCGCCGCGAACCGACCAGCCCAGCACGCTGAGGCGCGGCACCGACATGCCGTCGGGGCCGCCGGTGAGCCACTCCTCGTTGGCGATGATGATCGCGATGATGATGCCCAGTCCGAGGGTGGCCATCGCCAGGTAGTGTCCCTTCAGGCGCAGGATCGGGCGGCCCACGATGAACGCCAGCAGCGCGACGCCGGCGCAGCTCAACAACAGCGCGGCCAGTGGCGGCACGCCGTAGCGCGCGGCCAGCACTGCCGAGCCGTAGGCCCCCAGGCCGTAGAAGCCGGCGTGACCGAGACTGATCTGCCCCGCGTAGCCGATCAGGAGGTTCAGGCCGACGCACACGATCGCGTTCAGCCCCACCAGGATGGCGACGTCGTAGAAGTAGTCGTTGGAGAGGAACAGGGGCGTGAGCAGCAGGACCAGCGCCAGCGCGCCCAGTCCGCCCGTGCGCGGCGTGGCCCACCAGCCGGGCTGCCGTACGCGCAACTCAGACGCGCTCGCTCTTGATTGCACCGAGGAGTCCATCGGGTCGGAAGAAGAGGACGGCGAGGATGATGGCGAACGCGATCACGTCCTTGTAGGTGGAGGACACGTAACCGGCGCCGAGGTTCTCGAGCAGGCCGAGCAGCAGCCCCCCGACGATTGCGCCGGGGAAGCTGCCCAGGCCGCCGAGGATCGCGGCCGCGAAGCCCTTCAGGCCCAGCATCACGCCGATGTCGTAGGAGGTGAAGGTGATCGGCGCTATCAGCACGCCGGCGATCGCGCCCAGCGCCGCGGCCAGGCCGAAACTGGCGAACAGCACCCGCTTGACTTCGACGCCGACCAGTTGCGCGGCCAGCCGGTTGTACGACGTGGCGAGCATCGCCTTGCCGTACATGGTGCGGTTGAAGAACCACGACAGCGCGATCACGATCAGCACGGTGACGCCCAGCACCCAGAGGCTCTGGGGCACGATCGTGGCGCCGAACAGCGCAATGGGCTTGTCGCCCGACAGCGGCGGCAACGGATGGATGCTCTTGTCCCAGACGAGCTGGGCGAGTCCCTTGAGGAAGATCGACGCGCCGATCGTGATGATGATCAGCGTGACGACGTCGGCGTTGCGCGCGCGGCCTACCGCCAGTCGCTCGAGCAGCAGGCCCACGATGGCGGCAATGGCCACCGCCCCGAGCAGTGCCAGCGGCATCGGCGCGCCGGCGCCCACCAGCGAGACGGCGCTCATGCCGCCGATCATCACGAACTCGCCCTGCGCGAAGTTGAGCACCCGGCTGGCGTTGTAGATGATCGAGAAGCCGAGCGCCACCAGCGCGTAGATGGCGCCGGCGGTGAGGCCGCCGGCGAGGAACTGGACCCATTGTCCGCCCATGATCCGTCTCCGCCGGGGCGCCGCGGCCGGCCGGTTACTGCACCAGTTTCCAGTTGCCGTTGCGGATCTCGAGCATCCGGAACGCGCTGAGGTCCAGGCCCATGTGGTCGGTCGGCGACATGTTCACCACCCCGCCGGTGCCGATGTAGCCCTTGGTCTTCTCGATCTCGTCACGCACCTTCGCGCGATCGGTGCTACCGGCACGCTTGATCGCCTCGACCGCCATCATCAGGCCGTCGTACGCGTGACCGCCGAACGTCGACACGTCGGACTTGAAGCGGGCCTCGTACTCGTTGCGATACGCCGTCACGACCGGTTTCTGCGGATCGCTGTCCGGCAGGATGTCGGCCACCAGCAGTGCGGCAGCGGGCAGGCGCACGCCTTCGGCGGCTCCGCCGGCGAGCTTGATGAACTCCTTGGACGCAACGCCGTGCGACTGGTACAGCGGCAGGTTGATGCCGAGTTGGCCGTAGTTCTTCGTGACGATTGCCGGTCCCTGTCCGAACCCGCAGTTCATCACCGCCTGCACGCCCGGCGTGCTCTTGATCTTCGTGAGCTGCGCGGTCATGTCGGTGTCGGCCGCGCCGTAGCTTTCGTCGGCGACGATCTCGATGTTGTACTTCGGTGCCACCTTCAGGCACTCGGCACGCAGCGAGCGGTCGAAGCCGCCGGCGCCGGAGATCAACGCGAGCCTGGAAAGCTTGCGCGCGTTCATGTCGGTGAAGATCTTCTCGCACGCCATGCGGTCGGTGTGCGGCGTCTTGAACACCCACTTCTTGACCGGCTCGATGATGACCACCGCGCCGGCCAGCGAGATGAACGGCACCTGCGCTTCCTCGACCAGCGGCACCGCCGCCATCGTCTCGCCGGTGGTGGAGCCGCCGACGATCACGTCGACCTTGTCCTGCTCGATCAGGCGCTTGGCGAAGGCGCGCGCCTTCTCGGCGTTGCCGCCGCTGTCATAGGCGAACAGCTGCAGCTTGCGCCCCAGCACGCCGCCGGCGGCGTTGATCCGCTCGACGTACATCTCGAGCGTCTTCTGCTCGGGATCGCCCAGGAACGCGGCCGGGCCGGTGGCGGCCAGGAAGGCACCGATGCGGATCGGTTCCTGCGCGGCCACGCCCGTCGTCCCGAGAAGGACGCTGGCGAGGACCGTTCCCGCCATCCGGATCGCGGTGCGGGTGCTTCCGATGAACTTCATTCGAGTCTCCTTTCCTTCTTCTCGAGGGCTCGGCCAAACGGGGCCTGCCGCGTTGGACGCCGACGGTGCGAACGCACGCATCGACGCGATGTACCCGCCGGTGGCGGCGACGCGCAGCCCTCGGCGGATTTCTGCAGTGGGCGTCAACGGAAGCATTTACAGCGCGCCCATTAACACCTATTCTGGTACCGGAATGCAGATATTCGACTTGATCTGAATCAGAGTTTCGGAGCCCCGATGACGAGGGTATCTCCCAATGCACGAGCGAAAGTATCGCCCGGTTCCGGTCCCGGTACCAAACGGACGGGCCGGCGCCGTGCCGCGACCGTTGCGCACGAGTCGTCCGGTGCAGTGGCGATTCGTCCGGTGCGCCGGGGCGATCTCGACCAGGTGATCGCGATCGACGCGATCGTGACCGGCCTCGAAAAGCGCAACTACTGGCTGTCGATCTTCCGGCGCTACGGCGAGGGCGCGCGCGCCGAGCGGCGCTTCCTCGTGGCGGAGACCGACGGGCGTGTGGTGGGCTTCGTCATCGGCGAGGTGCGCGACTGGGAATTCGGTTCGCCGCCGTGCGGCTGGGTGTTCGCGATCAACGTGGCGCCGGACCTTCGGCTGGCCGGCGTTGCCACGCGCCTGCTGCAGGCGATCTGCGAGGCCTTCAGGCGCCTGGGCGTGCGCAAGCTGCGCACCATCCTCGCCCGCGACAACACGTTGATCCTCTCCTTCTTCAGGAGCCAGGGAATGATGGCCGGTCCGTTCATGCCGCTGGAGATGGACCTCGATGCCTGAGCGCGAGCAACTCCGATGAGGCTGCAGAAGAACACCTCGCTGGCGCTGTACAGCGTGCTCGAGTTCGCGATCGATCCGTCGCGCCACATCCCCGCTTCGGAAATCGCCGAGAAGTACGGCGTGTCGCCGCACCACCTGGCCAAGGTGCTCTCGGAACTCGCGCGCTCGGGTTTCGTCGAGTCGGTGCGCGGCGTGGGCGGCGGCTACCGCTTCGCGGGCAATGCGCGCCGCATCACGCTGATGGACATCATCCAGTTGTTCGAGGACTTCGCCACGCCTTCGGCCGATCGCCGCGAGCCGAGCGAGTCGACGCCGGTGGGCATGGCACTGGGCGCGGTGATGTTCGAGATCGACGAGATCGCCAAGGCGACGCTGGGGTCGATCACGCTGGCCACGATGCTGCGCCTGATCGAGCGCCAGCAGGGCAGGCCGCTCGCAACGGCCGGGCACGTCAACGGCAGGTCGCCGGACGTCGCAACGCAGGAAGCAGCAGCGCAGGGCGCGAAGACGAAGCACGCGAAGGAACTGGATGCGCCTGGCGCGTCGACCCGACGACGCAAGCCGCGCCGCCCGGCCACGCCGGACGGCGAGCGCAGGCGGCCGGCTGCGCGCGCGCGCTCCTGACGCCGCGCCGCGCCGCGTCAGACCGCCACCGGCGCAGCGATGTGCGGGTGCGCCTGGTATCCCTCGAAGCGGATGTCGTCGTATTCGTACAGGTCGATCGACGCGGGGCGGCGCGCGATCTCGAGGCGCGGCAGCGGCAGCGGCTCGCGCCCGAGCTGGATGCGCGCCTGCTCGAGGTGGTTGCTGTACAGGTGAACGTCGCCGCCGGTCCACACGAACTCGCCGGGCTCGAGCTCGCACTGATGCGCGAGCAGCGCCAGCAGCAGCGCGTAGCTGGCGATGTTGAACGGCACCCCGAGGAACACGTCGCACGAGCGCTGGTACAGCTGCAGGTGCAGCCTGCCGCCGATGACGGCGGTCTGGAACATGCAGTGACACGGCGCCAGCTTCATCGCCGGCAGGTCGCCGACGTTCCAGGCGCTGACGATCTGGCGGCGCGACCACGGATCGTCGCGGATCTGCCGCACCAGCGCGGCGATCTGGTCGACGTGCCGTCCGTCGGCGGTCACCCAGTCGCGCCACTGCTTGCCGTAGACGGGACCGAGATCGCCGTTGCCGTCGGCCCATTCGTCCCAGATGGTGACCCCGTTTTCGCGCAGGTAGCGAACGTTGGTGTCGCCCTTCAGGAACCACAGCAGTTCGTGCACGATCGAGCGCGTGTGCAGCTTCTTCGTGGTGACGAGCGGGAAGCCTTCGCCGAGGTCGAAGCGCATCTGGTGGCCGAACACCGCGCGCGTGCCGGTGCCGGTGCGATCGGGCCGGTCGACGCCCTCGCGCAGGATCCGTGCGAGCAGGTCGAGGTACGGCCTCATTGCGGCGGACCCTCGCCAGCAGCGGGCGCAGCGCCCTGGACCGTGGGCGGCGCCTCGGCCGGGGCCGCCCCGCCCGGTGCCGTCGGCGGCGTCCCGGCGGGGGGCGCAGCGGCAGGTGCAGTGGCAGGTGCAGTGGCGGGAGGTGCGGCCGCGGGAGGCGCAGCCGGCTGCATCGGCGGTGGCGGCGGGATCACCGGACGAGCCGGCACCGCGGCGGTGGGCACCGGCGCGGTCGAGCGCGCGGCACTCGACGAGGTGGCGGGTGCCGGACCTGCCCACAGCAGGTCCACCGACGGCCGTTGCGGCGCTACCAGTTCCACGCGCACGCCGTTCTGCTCGACGACCGCTGCATCGGCGCGTACCTCGACCAGCCGGGTGCTGGCGTTCACCGACTCGCCGACCAGGTAGGCCTTGGCGGGCTTGCCGTCCACGACGAGCACCGCGCTGCCGCGCACCGCACTGGCGGCCACGCCGAGCACCTGAAGATTGGACGGCGGTGCGGCCGCGAGCGTGGCTGCGGCGCCGCCCGGCTGGCCGAACAGCTTGGCGGCCGCGAACAGGTCGGGGGCGTCGCGATGATCGACCAGCGAACCGGGCGGCGCGATGGGCACCGGCGGCGCGAGCAACTGCAGGGTCCAGTACGCGATCGTTGCGCACAGCAGTGCGAACGTCGCGAACGAAGCCGCCAGCGACGTCCATCTGGCCGAGGCGACCGTTCGTTTGAGGCGCATTTCGGGGAGGCGGAGGGTGCGGAAGTGCGCTGGTATGATAGCCCGAGTCGTCAAGGAAACATTTCGGAGTATCGATGCACCGTTCGTCGGACGACCGGAGGTCGCGGCGGCCGCAGCGCGGCTTCACGCTGATCGAGATCATGGTGGTGATCGTCATCCTCGGTGTGCTGGCCGCCATCGCCGTGCCGCGCATCATGAGCAAACCGGATGAAGCGCGGGTGAAGGCCGCGCAGACCGAGATTGCGCAGTTGCTGCAGGCGCTCGACCTGTACCGGCTCGACAACCAGCGTTACCCGAGCACCGACCAGGGACTCGCGGCGCTCGCCGAGCGGCCCTCGGTGGAGCCGGTGCCGCAGAACTGGAAGGCATACCTCAAGCAGGCGCCGGTCGATCCCTGGGGCAAGCCGTACCAGTACCTCAACCCGGGCATTCGCGGCGAGATCGACGTGTTCAGCCTGGGCGCCGACGGGCAGCCCGGTGGCGAAGGCGTTGCCGCCGACATCGGCAACTGGTCGCTGAACCGGTAGGCGCGTGAACGGGCCGGCCATCGTTGCCCGGCCGCGCGAGGCGGGTTTCACGCTGCTCGAATTGCTGGTCGCGATCGTCATCGCCGGAGTGATGATCGGCATCGTGTCGCTGTCGATCGGCGGTTTCGACCGCAGCCTGCGTTTCGAGGCCGAGCGGCTCGCACAACTGCTGATGCTTGCGCGCGAGGAGGCGCAGGTGCGCGGCGCGCCGATCCGCTTCGAGTCCGACCAGGATCGCTACGGGTTCTTCGTCTGGCGCGAACGCCATTGGCAGAAGCTGCAGGACGACCGCGACCTGCGCGAGCGCGCCTGGGAGCAACCCACGAGCCTGCGCGTCGAGCGCACCGACGGGCGGCGCGAGATCGAGTTCGGGCGCGACCAGGTCGACGTACCGTTCGTGCTGCACCTGTCGCGCGACGAATCCAGCGCGTCGATCGTCGCCAACGGGCTCGGCGCGTTCGAGGTGCGCTGATGTCCGCCTCGCGGGGCCGCGGCGCGGCACGGTGCGACGCGCTGGCGCGTTCGGCCCGCCATGCGCGCGGCTTCACGCTGATCGAAGTGCTGATCGCGATGACGATCGCCGCGGTCGCGCTGATGGCGGCAATTCGAGCCACCGGTTCGCTGGCGGTGAACGGTGCCGACCTGCGCAACCGCACGCTGGCGCAGTGGAGCGCGGAGAACCGGCTCGCGCAGATACGCGTCTCCAGCGAGTGGCCCGATCCCGGCAGGCGCCAGTACGACTGCAGCCAGGCGAACGTCACGCTGGTTTGCCGCGAGGACGTGATCCAGACGCCGAATCCGCTGTTCCGCCGCGTCGAGGTCA
>CAZBTE010000010.1:0-21024 GCA_964494665.1 uncultured Limnobacter sp. | reverse complement strand
CTTGCTCATCTTGCGGCCCTGGCCGTCGACGGTGAAGCCGTGCGTGAGCAGCGCCCGGTACGGCGGCACGCCGTTCAACATCGACGAGACGAGCAGCGACGAATGGAACCAGCCGCGATGCTGGTCGCTGCCTTCGAGGTACATGTCGGCCGGAAACGCCGACTGCGCCGCGTGCGAGCCGCGCAGCACCGTCTGGTGCGTGGAGCCCGAGTCGAACCACACGTCGAGCGTATCGCGGTTCTTTGCGTATTGCCCGGCCTCGTCGCCGAGCAGCTCGCGCGGATCGAGCCGCTGCCAGGCCTCGATGCCTTCATGCTCGATGCGTTGCGCCACCTGTTCGAGCAACTCGTCGGTGCGCGGGTGCAGCTCACCGGTCTCCCTGTGCACGAAGAACGCCATCGGCACGCCCCACTGGCGCTGGCGCGACAGCGTCCAGTCGGGCCGGTTGGCGATCATGCCGTGCAGGCGCGCCTTGCCCCACGCGGGATAGAAGCGGGTGGCCTCGACGCCGGCCAGCGCGCTCTCGCGCAGCGTCGGGCCGCCGTCGTGCGGCGCGATGTCCATGCCGGCGAACCACTGGCTCGACGCGCGATAGATGATCGGCGTCTTGTGGCGCCAGCAGTGCATGTAGCTGTGCGGGTAGTCGTGCGCGTCGAACAGGCAGCCGTGCGCGCGGATGTGCTCGACGATCTTCGGGTTGGCCTTCCAGATCGACATGCCGCCGAAATCGGGCAGCCAATTTGCGAACGTGCCGTCGCCGAGCACCGGCTGCAGGATGTCGGCGTCGGCCAGGCCGTGCTGCTTGCACGAGGCGAAGTCCTCGATGCCGTAGGCCGGTGCCGAGTGCACCAATCCCGTGCCGGTATCGAGCGTCACGTATTCGCCCAGGTAGACCGGCGCCATCCGGTCGGCGAACGGATGACGGAAGCGCACCAGCTCGAGCGCCTTGCCCTTGCAGGTGGCCAGCACCTCGCCGTCGAGCTTCCAGCGTTGCAGGCACTGATCGACCAGCTCGGCGGCCACGATCAGCAGCGCCGGCGCGCCCTGCCATTGCACCTTGACCAGCGCGTAGTCGAACGCAGGATGCAGGTTCAGCGCCTGGTTGGCCGGAATGGTCCACGGCGTCGTGGTCCAGATCACTGCGTAGCCGCGATCGACCGGCAGCTCGCGCAGCCCGAACGCGGCGGCGAGCTTCGGCAGTTCGTCGGCAGTGAACGGGAAGCCGACGTCGATCGACGGGTCGACGCGGTCGGCGTACTCGACTTCGGCCTCGGCCAGCGCCGAACCGCAGTCGAAGCACCAGTTCACCGGCTTCAGGCCACGGTACAGGTATCCCTTGCGCAGCAGGGCGCCCAGCACGCGCAACTCGTCGGCCTCGTTGCCGAACGCCATGGTGCGGTACGGGTCGTCCCACTCGCCGAGCACGCCCAGGCGGATGAAGTCCTTCTTCTGGCGCTCGATCTGCTCGGCGGCGTAGGCGCGCGAACGCGCCTGAACCTCGTCGGCCGGCAGGTTCTTGCCGAACTGCTTCTCGATCTGGATCTCGATGGGCATGCCGTGGCAATCCCAGCCCGGCACGTAGCGCGCGTCGAAGCCCGCCATGTTGCGGCTCTTGACGATGATGTCCTTGAGGATCTTGTTGACGGCGTGGCCGATGTGGATGTCGCCGTTGGCGTATGGTGGGCCGTCGTGCAGCACCCACACCGGGCGGCCCTTCGAGGCCTCGCGGATGCGGCGGTACACGCCCTTCTCCTGCCATGCGCGTGTCCACTGCGGCTCGCGCTTCGCGAGGTCGCCGCGCATCGGAAACGGCGTGTCCGGCAGGTTCAGCGTGTCGCGGTACGACTGCTCGCCTTGCGCGCCGCGGTCGGATTTGCCATGGGTCATGGATGTCTCTCGGGTCAGTCGGATCGGTCGGCGGCGCGCTCGTCGCCGAACCACTGGCGCGCGTCGCGGGCGTCGCGCGCGATCTGCGCGGTGAGCGCTTCGAGCGAGTCGAAATGCGCCTCGTCGCGCAGCTTGTGCAGGAACTCGACGCGCACCAGCCTGCCGTAGACGTCGGCGTCGAAATCGAACACGTGCACCTCCAGCAGCAGGCGCCCGTCGCGCTCCACTGCCGGACGCGTGCCGAGACTGGCCACGCCTGGCAGCGGCGCGCCGTCCAGGCCGTGCACGCGCACCACGAACACGCCCGAAACGGCGGGACGCTCGTACGGGATCGGCAGGTTCAGCGTGCGAAAGCCGAGCGTGCGTCCGAGCTTGCGCCCGTGCACCACGTGCCCGGAGATGAAGTAGGGGCGTCCCAGCAATTCGCGCGCGCGGGCGAAGTCGCCGGCGGCGAGCGCCGCGCGCACCGCCGAACTGGAGATGCGCTCGCCTTCGCGGGTGACGGTCTGCACGCGCGCCAGCTCGAAGCCGCATCGTGCGGCGGCCTGTCCGAGCATCGCGAAGTCGCCGCGGCGCTTTGCGCCGAAGCGGAAGTCGTCGCCGATCAGCAGGTAGCGCGTGTGCAGGCCCTCGACGATGATCTCGTCGATGAAGCGCTCCGCGGACAGCGTGGCCACCGACGCGTTGAAGTGGCTGATGCACACGCGATCGACGCCGCAGTCGGCCAGCGCGTCGAGCTTGTCGCGCTCGGTGTAGATGCGTGCCGGCGCGGGCATGACGGGGCGCGTGCCGCCACGGCCGTCGGCGGTGGCACCGGCCGCCGCGGCCGCGCTGCCCTGCGCCGCGGCCAGGGCCGCGAAGTATTCGCGCGGGTGCGGCTCGAACGTCAGCACGCACGCCGGCAGTCGCAACGCGTCGGCGCGGCCGCGCAACTGCGCGAGCACCGCGCGGTGGCCGAGGTGCACGCCGTCGAAATTGCCGATCGTCAACGCGCAGGGCTCGCGTCGGTCGGGCGGCGGCAGGCGGCGGAAGACTTCCATCTCGGCGCGGAGTGCGATGCAAAACCTTGAATTATAAGGCGATGATACGATCGAACTATGAAGAGGATCGTGGTGCTGATCTCCGGGCGGGGTTCCAACATGGTTGCGATCGCGCAGGCGCTGCGCGATGAGCGCTGGCCGGCCACGATCGTGGGCGTCATCGCCGACCGACCGCAGGCAGGGGGGCTGGAACGGGCGGGTTCGCTGGGCCTGCCCGGCAGCGTGGTCGATTTCCGCGCCCACGCACGGCGCGAAGACTTCGAGCAGGCGCTGCGCGAGGCGATCGACGGGCTGGCGCCCGACCTGGTCGTGCTGGCCGGTTTCATGCGCGTGCTGGGTGCGCCGTTCGTCGAGCACTATCGCGGGCGGCTGCTGAACATCCACCCGTCGCTATTGCCTGCCTTCCCCGGCCTGGCCACGCATCGGCGCGCGCTCGAGGCCGGCGTGGCGGTGCACGGCGCGACGGTGCATTTCGTCGGCACCGAGGTCGACGACGGGCCGATCGTCGCGCAGGCGGCGGTGCCGGTTCGCGCGGACGACGACGAGCAGGCGTTGGCCGCACGCGTGCTCGCTTCCGAGCATCGCCTCTATCCGATGGCCGTGCGCTGGTTCGTCGAAGGACGCCTGCGCATCGACGGCATGCGCGTGGTGCTGGCCGATGCGCGGCCCGGCGAGACGCGCTGGCTCTGGAACGACGCGCAGTGAACGGCGCGCGTCGCCCGGGGCGCGCGGCCGGGCGACGAAGCCGCGACGTGCCGACACTGCCTGCGCTGCGCCGCCAGGCACTGGCGCGTGCGCTGCGTTTCGACGCGCCGGCCGATGCCGTGCTGCGCGCGTTCTTCCGAGAGCACCCGGTGCTGGGCCGACGCGAGCGCGGCGAGATCGCCGAGGCGCTGTTCGACGTGTTGCGCAACCGCCGGCTCTACGCGCACCTCGCTCAGAGCGCGAGCGGCCCGATCGAGGACCGGCTGCTCGCGTTGTCCGCGCGGCGCCGTGACGGCCAGCTCGAGATCCCGCCGCTTCCGTTCGCGGTGCGCTACAGCCTTCCCGACTGGCTCGCCGAGGCGCTGGCCGCCAGCCATGGCCCCGAACGGGCCGAATCGCTCGCGGCGGCACTGCTCGAGGGCGCTCCACTCGACCTGCGCGTGAACACGTTGAAGTCCGATGTCGCGGCGGTGCTGGCGTCGCTGGCGTCGGCCGGCATCGCGGCGCACGCGCTGCCGCAGGTGCCGAACGCGCTGCGCGTCGCCGGCAAGCCGGCGCTCGAGCGCAGCGCCGCGTTCGAAGCGGGCTGGTTCGAAGTGCAGGATGCGGGAAGCCAGTTGCTCGCGATGCTGGTGGCGCCGCGCCGCGGCCAGACCGTGGTCGACCTGTGTGCCGGCGCCGGCGGCAAGACGCTGGCGCTGGCGGCGGCGATGCGCTCGACCGGCCAGGTGTTCGCCTGCGACGTGTCGGCGCCGCGCCTGCTGCGCATGCGCCGGCGGCTCGAGCGGTGCGGTGCGACCAACGTGCAGCCGATGGTGCTGGCCGACGAGCGCGATACCCGGTTGCAGCGCCTGCAGGCGCGTGCCGACGCGGTGCTGGTCGACGCACCGTGCAGCGGCACCGGCACGCTGCGCCGCAATCCCGACCTGAAGTGGCGCACCACGCCGGCCGACGTCGCGCGGCTGGGTGATGCCCAGCGCAGCCTGCTCGAGGCCGCGGCGCTGCTGGTCCGCCCCGGTGGCTGCCTGGTCTACGCCACCTGCAGCCTGCTCGACGAGGAGAACGAGCAGCAGGCCGCCTGGTTCGAGGAGCGGCATCCGGACTGGTTGCGCCGTCCTGCGGGCGAAGTGCTGCAGGGGCAGGGCGCGCGGCTGCACGCCGAAGCGACCGCCGACGGGCTGTTGCGCCTGCTGCCGCACCGCGACGACTGCGACGGCTTCTTCGCCGTGCGCTGGGAGCGGCCCCGCTGACGTCCCGGCCGCCCCGCGTGCCGCCAACGATCGCGCGCGCCCGCTTTCGGCGGCCGGGCCGAGGGTAGAATCGATCGCACCCCCTGGAGAACTGCGTCTTGTCCCCGTTGCCCGATTCACTGCCGAGCGCGGCGGCGCGCAAGCCCGTCACGCAGACCCGCCTGGCCGAGTTGCACGCGAGCGGCGAGCCGATCACGATGCTCACCTGCTACGACGCGAGCTACGCGACGCTGCTCGACGACGTCGGCATCGAGTGCCTGCTGATCGGCGATTCGCTCGGCATGGTGGTGCAGGGCCACGACTCGACGCTGCCGGTCACGCTGCAGGACGTGGCCTATCACGTGCGCTGCGTGGCGCGCGGTAACCGCTACGCGTGGATCGTCGCCGACATGCCGTTCGGCACGTTCCAGGCAAGGCCCGAGGACGCGCTCGCCAACGCCGTTCGGCTGATGCAGGCGGGCGCGAAGATGGTCAAGCTCGAAGGCGGCGACTGGCTCGTGCCGACGGTGCAACTGCTGGCGCGCGCCGGCATTCCGGTGTGCGCGCACCTCGGCCTGACGCCGCAGTCGGTGTACGCGCTGGGCGGCTACCGGGTGCAGGGCCGCAGCCCCGAGGCGGCGGCGCGCCTGCTGGCCGATGCGCAGGCGCTGCAGCAGGCGGGCGCGACGATGCTGGTGCTCGAAATGGTGCCGGCGGCGCTGGCCGGCGAGGTCACCCGGCAACTCGCGATCCCGACGATCGGCATCGGTGCCGGCTCGGCATGCTCGGGACAGGTGCTGGTGCTGCACGACATGCTCGACGTGTTCCCGGGGCGCAAGCCGCGTTTCGTGCGCAACTTCATGGCCGGCGCCGACAGCGTGCGCGGCGCGATCGAAGCCTATCGCGACGCCGTCAAGGCGCGCACCTTTCCCGGACCCGAGCACGGCTACTGAACCCTCGACACGACGGGGAGCCGCCGATGGAATTCGTCATCCTGACCGGCGCATCGCGCGGACTGGGCGCGGCGATCGCCGAATGCCTGCTCTCGCCGTCGCGCCGGCTGCTGTGCATCGCGCGCACCCCCAACGAACCGCTGGTCGCGCAGGCGCGCGCCACGGGTGCGCCGCTCGACTACCGGTTGTGCGACCTCGGCGACGCCGCCGCGACTGCAGCGCTGGCGCAGTCGCTGGGTGAGGCGCTGCGTGCGGCCACCGGCGTGTCGCGCTTCGTGCTGGTGAACAACGCGGGCGTGGTCGAACCGATCTGCCGCGTCGAATCGCTGCAGGCGGCGCCGTTGGCGCGCGCGCTGCAGGTGAACCTGGCCGCGGCAATGCTGCTGACGTCCGCGTTCCTGGCGGCCAGCGATGCCCACGGCGTCGAGCGCAGGATCCTGACCGTCTCCTCGGGCGCGGCGCGCCATCCGGTGTCGGGCTGGTCGGCCTACTGCAGTGCAAAGGCGGCGCTCGACATGTTCACCCGCTGCATCGCCGCCGAGCATGCCGGCCAGGCGAACGCGCCGCGCGTGTGCGCGCTCGCCCCGGGCGTGATCGACACCGACATGCAGGCCACCATCCGGGCCGCCGATCGGGCCGATTTTCCGCCGATCGAGCGCTTTCGCAAGCTGAAGGCCGAAGGCGCGCTGCAATCGCCCCAGGCGGTCGCCGCGCGCATCGTCGCGTTCCTCGACCGCGACGATTTCGGCGTGCGCGAGATCGACGACATCCGGGATCACTGATCCGCAAGGGTGCCGTTCGCGGCGCCGTCGCGCGCGGCGGCGCGGGCCCGTGCCTCGAGCAGCAGGTACACGACGATCGCGACCGCCAGCGGCGCGAGATAGTACAGTGCCCGATAGGCCAGCAGCGCTGCCAGCAGTTCGCCGCGTGGCACGATGCCGCCCGCCAGCGCAATGAACACGGCCTCGATCACGCCCAGGCCGGCGGGTATGTGCGTCACGACGCCGGCGATGGCTGCCACCAGCAGCACGCCCAGCACCGTCGGATACGGCAGCGCCTGCAGCAGCAATGCGTGGATCACCGCTGCGATGGTGAGCCAGTTCAGCGTCGACAACGCCAGCTGGATCAGTGCCATGCGCGGCGGCGGCAACATGAAGGTGTGCCCGCGCAGGCTGTACTCGCGCCGCCTCGACCAGGCGCACAGCGCGAGGTAGGCCGCCGCCGCGGCCAGCAGCACCGCGCCCAGTGCGCGCAGCGCTCCCGTACCGATCCTGAATTCCTCCGGAGGCGCAACGATGCCGGCGACGAACACGATCCCGGCCAGCACGAGATAGCCGAGCCAGTTGGTGGCCAGGCTGAGGCCGAGCACGCGAGCGATCGTGGCCTCGTCGAGGCCGAGTCGGGAATACAGCCGGTAGCGCAGGCCCAGGCCTCCGACCAGCGCGCCGAAGTTCAGGTTGAAGGCGTAGCTGACGAAGGTCACCGGGACCACCTGCAAGGCCGGAAGCGGATGCCCGGTCCAGCGCCGGCCGATCAGGTCGAAGGTGCTGTAGAGCGCGTGGCTCGCGGCCGCCAGCGCGGCGGCGACGGCGAGGCTCGCTGGCGGGATGCGACGCACCGCGTCGAACACCTGCTGCCAGTCGATCTCGCGTGCGTGAGAGACGAGCAGCCAGGCCACGAGCGCGAAGAACGCGCCCCACAGCAGCGGGCGCGCGCGTCGCCAGGTCCGGCCGCGCGTCGATTCGGATGCGCGCTCGGTCATGCTCCGTCAGCGCGGCGGCGCGCCCGCCGCCTGCGTCGTGGCCGCGTCCCCGACCGTCTCCGAACCGACCGAGTCGATCTTCGGACGGTGTTCGGGCAACGCGCCTGCCCAGTGCGGAAAGCGGTGCACGAAGTGAAACACGATCACTCCCACCGTCGCCCGCCACCAGATGCTCCTGCCGGCCTGCGCCGCCGGCACTTCCTTGCAGCTGTCGCGTATCAGGAGTGCGAGACGTTCGTGCAGCGACTGGTTGAACGTGCGGTCCCGGATGACGACGTTCGCCTCGAGGTTCAGCGCGAGGCTGAGCGGATCGAGATTGCTCGAGCCCACGGTGGCCCACTCGTCGTCGACGACCGCGACCTTGGCGTGCAGCGGCCGCTCGCAGTACTCGAACACGCGCACGCCGGCCTGCAGCAGGTGGTCGTACAGGAGGCGGGCGGCTATCTTGGCGATCGGCATGTCGGGTTCCCCCTGCACGATCAGCCGCACTGCCACGCCGCGTCGCGCCGCGCGGCGCAGGTCCCGGAGCAACTGGTAGCCGGGGAAGAAGTAGGCGTTGGCCACGACGATCCGCTGTCGCGCCGCGCGAAACGCGAGCCGGTACTGGCGCTCGATGTCGCGGCGTCGTTCGTTGTTGTCGCGCGTGGCGAACAGTGCCTCGGCGGTTCCTTCCGTGGCGGGCCGCTCCGCATTGTCCGCGGCCGCCGCCGCGTGCCGTGCAGCCCGCCACCATCCGAACCGGCGCCGCGGCCGGGGCGTCGCCTGCAGCGCCGACAGCGCGAACGCGTGGATCTCGCGCACGATCGGCCCGCGCACTTCGACCGCATAGTCCTGCTTGGCACGCGGACCGAAGTCGAGCAGGTGGTCGGCCGCATAGTTGATGCCGCCGATGTACGCGAGCCCGCCGTCGACCACGACGAGCTTGCGGTGCAGGCGCCGGAACATCTTCAGGCGCATGCCGAACCTGCGCCTGTCCGGCTCGAACACATGCACGTGCACGCCGGCCGTTGTCAGGCTGTCGAGGAATTCCCCGGACAGGTCGCACGATCCCCAGCCGTCGACCGTCACCTCGACGCGCGCGCCGCGTCCGGCTGCATCGAGCAGGGCCGCGCGCAACGCGAGCCCGACCTCGTCCTCTTGCAGGATGAAGGTCTCGAGCAGGACTTCGTGCTGCGCGTTGGCGATCGCCTCGAACACGGTCGGGTAGAACTGCTCGCCGTTCTCGAGCAGGCGGAAGCGGTTGCCGCCGATCCAGCGCGTCTTCACAGCGTCAGCTCGGCCAGCAGCGGTGCATGATCGGACAGGTGCGTCCACGGTCGGGGCGGCAGCACCACCGGCCGGTGGGCCGCGGCGTTGCGCACGTAGATGCGGTCCAGCCGCAGCACCGGGAAACGTGCCGGAAACGTGCGCGCCGCCCGGCCATGCGCATGCGTGAACACCTCCTTCAAGCCGGCGCATCGCTGCAGCACCGAATGGGCGCGTGCGCGCCAGTCGTTGAAGTCGCCGGCGATCACCAGCGGCGCGTCGCCGGGCACTTCGTCGGTGACCATGCGGCACAGCAGCTCCAGCTGGTGGCGCCGATGCGTCTCCTTCAGGCCGAGGTGCACGCAGATGGCGTGCATCGCGCGCTCGCGCGCCGGCAAGTCGAGCACGCAGTGCAACAGGCCGCGCCTCTCGGGACCCGCGACCGAGACGTCGCGGTTGTAGTGGCGCAGGATCGGGAACTTCGACAGCAGCGCATTGCCGTGGTGGCCGGCCGGAGACACCGCGTTTCGCCCGTACGCGTATTGCGGCCAGATGCTGTCGGCGAGGAACTCGTAGTGGGGCGGGCCGGCCGGATGTCGCGCGTGCGCGCCGAGCACTTCCTGCAGGAACACGACGTCGGCACCGACCGAGCGGATCGCGTGGCGAAGGTCGTGCAGGATGAACCGGCGGTTGAAGAAGGTGAACCCCTTGTGGGTGTTCACCGTCATGACCCTGAACGTGAGTGCATCGGTCGGCGCGGCCATCGCATCCCATCCCCCCGAAAGGGGGCGGGGCAAGTTGCATGCCCGCCGCGCCCGGCGCGGTTCGCGGTGCGACCGAAAAAAGAAAGCCCCTCGGGCGAGGGGCTGTCGGAGCGAAGCCGCGCGCGACGCGCGCTGGCCGGCCTGCGGCCTACTTGATCTTCGTTTCCTTGTACGTCACGTGCTTGCGAGCGACGGGATCGAATTTCTTGATCTCCATCTTCTCGGGCATGTTCCGCTTGTTCTTCGTGGTCGTGTAGAAGTGGCCGGTGCCGGCCGTCGACTCGAGCTTGATCTTGTCGCGCATGATCGGAATCCTCCGGTTAGGCTTCGCCGCGGGCGCGCAGGTCGGCGAGCACCACGTCGATGCCCTTCTTGTCGATCAGCCGCAGCGCGGCGTTCGATACGCGCAGGCGGATCCAGCGGTTCTCGCTCTCGACCCAGAAGCGGCGGTACTGAAGGTTGGGCAGGAAACGCCGCTTCGTCTTGTTGTTCGCGTGCGAAACGTTGTTGCCGACCATCGGCGCTTTTCCGGTGACTTGGCAGACTCGGGCCATGACGGGCTCCTGGGTGCTCGGGTATTGCAGCAAAGCCTTGAATCATAGCAGTATTTGACGAGTGACCGCAACGGCCCTAGAGCAAGCCGGCCTCGGCGAACGAGAAGCAGCGGTTGCCGGCCACGATCAGGTGGTCGAGCACCGGGACGTCGAGCTGCGACAGCGCAGCCTTCAGCGCTTGCGTGAGCAGCCGGTCGGCGGCGCTGGGCTCGGCCACGCCCGATGGATGGTTGTGCGCGAGGATCAAAGCCGCGCTGTTGAGTTCGAGCGCACGACGGGCGACCTCGCGCGGGTAGACCGCCGTCTGCGTGAGTGTGCCGCGGAACAGCTCCTCGGCAGCGATCAGGCGGTTCTGCGCGTCGAGGAACAGCCCGGCGAACACTTCGTGGCCGCGGTCGCGCAACCAGAGCGCCAGGAACTCGCGCACCGCCGCGGGCGAGGCGAGGGCGCTCCGGCTGCGAAGTTCCTCGCGCAGGCTGCGCCGCGCCAGCTCGACCGCCGCCTGCAGCTGGGCACGCCTCGCCGGCCCGAGCCCGGGGCTTGCGCCGGCGCCTGCGCGGGACTCGGCGCAGATCAGGCCGCGCAGCCCGCCCGACTCGGCCAGCAGCTCGCGCGCCAGCTCGACTGCATGCTTGCCGGCGCTGCCGGTGCGCAGAAGCACGGCCAGCAACTCGGCGTCGGACAGGGCGCCGGCGCCACCGGCCAGCAGCCGCTCGCGCGGGCGCTGATCGACCGGCCAGTCGCGGATGCTCAAAGGGGTTCCCCGGTCGTTGGCCCGGGACGGCCTAGAATGGCGGCCATGCAAAGCACTCCTTCCGTGCACGCGCCGGCCACGGTGGCGGCCGATTCGCACCTGACGCTGCACTACCGGATCAGTCTCGCCGACTCGGGCGAAGACGTCATTAGCACTTTCGGTGGTCGTCCGGCCACCTTGCAGCTGGGACTCGGACAGTTGGCCGAGCCACTCGAACGATGCCTGCTGGGCATGGCGGCGGGCGAACGCGCCAGCTTCGACCTGCCGCCGGAGCGCGCTTTCGGCCCGCGCAACCCGGCACTGCTGCAGACGCTGTCGCGCGCGGCCTTCGACGCCAATACCGGTGGCGACACCGATTACCAGCCGGGCGACCCGGTCGCGCTCCCTGCCCCCGGGGGCGGGCGCTATGCCGGCGTGCTCAAGGCGCTCGACGAGCACCACGCGTTGTTCGACTTCAACCATCCGCTGGCCGGCCGGCACATCCGCTTCGAGGTCGAGATCCTCGGGATCCTGTAGGGAACATGGAAGCACTGCTCGCCCAGCCCAGGGGCTTTTGCGCCGGCGTCGACCGCGCCATCGAGATCGTCGAGCGCGCGCTCGAGGTGTTCGGCCGTCCGATCTACGTGCGTCACGAAATCGTGCACAACGAGCACGTGGTGGGCGCGTTGCGCGACAAGGGCGCAGTCTTCGTCGACGAACTCGACCAGGTGCCCGAAGGCGCGGTGGTGATCTTCTCGGCGCACGGCGTGTCGCGCGCGGTTCGCGCCGAGGCCGAGCGCCGTGGCCTGCGCGTGTTCGACGCCACGTGCCCGCTGGTCACCAAGGTGCACATCGAGGTCGCGAAAATGCGCCGCGAGGGATACGAGGTGGTGATGATCGGCCATGCCGGGCATCCCGAAGTGCAGGGCACGATGGGCCAGGCCGACGGCGGTATCCACCTGGTCGAGTCGGTCGACGACGTCGCGCGCCTGCAGGTGCGCGATCCGCAGCGGCTCGCCTACGTCACGCAGACCACGCTGTCGGTGGACGACTGCCGCGCGATCATCGACGCGCTCAAGGCGCGCTTCCCGGCGATCGCCGAGCCGAAGAAGCAGGACATCTGCTACGCCACGCAGAACCGCCAGGACGCGGTCAAGCAGATGGCACCGCGTTGCGACCTGGTGCTGGTGATCGGCTCGCCCAGCAGCTCGAACAGCAACCGGCTGCGCGAAGTGGCCGCGAAGATGGGCTGCGAGGCGCGCATGATCGGCTCGGCGGCCGAGCTCGATCCGGCGTGGCTCGCCGGCAAGCACCGTGTCGGCGTGACGGCCGGTGCCTCGGCGCCCGAGCGACTCGTGCAGGACCTGCTGAAGCGGCTCGAGGTGCTCGGCGTGAACAGCGTGCGCGCGCTCGACGGCGTGCGCGAGAACATGACGTTCCCGTTGCCCAAGGGGCTGGCGCGGGCGAAACAGGCGCAGTGAGCGTCGCCCGCGCCGATCGCGCGAGCTGCGTCCAGGCGCGCCCGGCTCAGTGGGTGGGCGGCCCCGAGATTCCGGCCAGGCAGGCGTCGTCGATGTCGCGACACTTGCGGCCCACCACCGCGTTGTAGTAGAGCGGGTTGCCTTCGATCGACAGGCGATGGCGATAGCGTTCGAAGTGATGCAGCGCGAAGTAATCGCCGTGCAGCAGCCGCTTCACCAGTTGAGCGAAGCCGCTGGTATCGTCGGCGTCGAGGAACGATTCCCGGATATTGAAGGCGATCCAGCCGCCGTCGGCAACGAGATTGAAGGCCGGGGTGAACGCCGCGACCGGGATGTCGCCGAAACCGAGTGCCGCGACGGTGGTCATCGCGTTGAAGTTCCAGCGACGCAGTTCCGCCAGCAGTTCCGGCGACAGATTGCACAGGTCGGCCACGTAGTAGTGGTCGTAGACGCCCGGCCGGTCGCGGTCGGTGGCGTGTTCGGCCTCCTCGATCAGGTCGACCCCGACCACGCGCGCGGCGCCGTGTTCGGCCAGCTTCTCTCCGACCATGCCGTTTCCGGCACCCACGTCGAGCACACGCAGCCGGGCGGGGCGCTCGCCCGCATTGCGTACCACGTCATGCAGCAGTCCGCTCAGCTTGGTCGGTGAAGAGCATTTCAGGCGCTGGTAGTACAACTGCTCGTACAAGCCGGGGTGCCGGTAGATCTCGGCGTAGTCGTGGAATCCGATGCGGCGCGGCACGCCGTCGTTCACGATCAGGAAGTACGCCTCGTCCTGCTTGGCGCGCGTGAGATCGTCGCTGGGAAAGCGGATGTCGTAGCGGTGGGGCGGCTGCATGGGGCTCCTTCGTGGCTCGTTGCGGAAATCGCGTCGCAACGGCACGGCCGCCAAGGAGATTGCGATGGACGTGCACCATCATCGCCTGTGCAGCGGAGCGTGCCGTTGCCACGTCGTGCCGGAAAGGTAGGCCATGTGTCGCCGCATTGCAAACGGCGGCGATGCGCGATGCATCAAGAAGAAGGGTCGGCAGACGCTCGCCTGCCGACCCTTGATGTACCTGGTGCCGATGGACGGACTCGAACTGTCGACCTTCGCATTACGAATGCGCTGCTCTACCAACTGAGCTACACCGGCATTTCCCTGCTGGGCCGCGTGGGCGACACGGGAAGCCCGCTATTGTAGCAAAGCCGGTCAGCCTCCGAAGGCTGCGCGCGGGTCGGCGCCGCGCCCGAGCGACGCCAGCGTCGCGTCGACGTCGGGCCAGCGCAGCCGGCAACGCAGCTCGCGCTCGAGCCGCCGGTTGTCCAGGCGCCGCGATTCGCTCATGAACGACAGCGTAGCCGGCTTTACCTGCTCGACGATCGCTGCGCGCGACAACCGCGGTGGCCGCGGCAGGCCGAGCGCGTCGGCCACGCGATCGAAGTACGCGCCCATCTTCAGGTCGCTGTGGTCGGCTGCGTGATAGACGCGCCCCGGCCGTCCGCGGAACAACGCGACCCACGCGGCGTGAGCGAGATCCTCGGCGTGCACGTGGTTGGTGAACACGTCCTCGGCTTCGCGCAGCACGGGCGTGCCGCGGCGCAGCCGCTCCACCGGCAGGCGGTCCTGCGCGTAGATGCCCGGCGCGCGCAGGATCGACACGCGCGCCATGCCGCGTGCGGCCAGCGCGCGCATGCGCCGCTCGGCCGCAACGCGCCGGATTCCGCGCGCGCTGGCCGGCGCCACCGGACGCGTCTCGTCGAAGCGCGCGCCGCCGCAGTCACCGTACACGCCGCTGGTGCTCACGTAGACCCAGCGCGCAACCGCATGCGCCGCGCGGCGCCGGCGCAGCGCGATGCCGCACGCGGCGATCAGCCGCGCGCTGCGGGGGTCGTCGGTGCCGTTCGGGGGCGGCGGCGCGAGGTCGATCATCCAGCCGCAGAAGGGGGCGAGCCGACGCAGCGAGTGACGCTCGTCGAGATCGGCTGCGAGCGCGCGTGCGCCCAGCGCGCGCGCCGCCGCCTGCTGCTCGGGCCGGCGGGTGACCGCGACGACGCTGACCGCGCCGCGCAGCTGCGTCGCCAGTTGTCTCAACAGGCGCGTGCCGACGTCGCCGCACCCGAGCACCAGCAGGCGCGCGCGCCGCATCGGCCTGGGCAGTGCGCGGCGCGCCAGGGAGGGGTGGCGCGGCAGCGGCGACAGTGGACGAAATCGCATCGGCGGACGGTACAGGACGGCGACGACTCGGATATCGGTCGCCAGTCCATAATAGCGGCTTTGTCCACGCACCCCCGCCGTTCGCCATGAGCTTCCAGGTCCGCGTCGCGCCCAGCGGCAAGCAATTCAGCGTCGATGACGAGGAATCCATCCTCGAGGCGGCACTGCGCCAGGGCGTCACATTGCCGTACGGCTGCCGCAACGGCGCCTGCGGGTCGTGCAAGTCGCGCGTGATCGAAGGGCGCATCGAGCAGGGGCCGCATTCCGACAAGGCGCTGACGGCCGAGGAAGCTGCGCGCGGCTACGCGCTGCTGTGCTGCGCGCACGCGCGCTCCGACCTCTCCATCGAAAGCCGCGTGGTCACGGCAGCCGGCGACATCCCGATCCGCAGGATGCCGTGCCGCATCGCTTCGATCGAACACCCGGCGCCCGACGTGGCGGTGCTGCGCCTGCAGTTGCCTGCCAACGAGCGCCTGCAGTACCTGGCTGGCCAGTACATCGAGCTGTTGCTGAAGGACGGCTCGCGACGCAGCTACTCGATGGCCTGCGCGCCGCACCTGGCCGAACAGCTCGAGTTGCACGTGCGCCACATGCCGGGCGGGCGCTTCACCGATGCGTTGTTCGGCGCCGCGCAGCCGCCGGTCAAGGAGCGCGACATCCTGCGCTTCGAGGGACCGATGGGCACCTTCTTCCTGCGCGAGGAGGGCGAGCGGCCGATCGCGCTGCTGGCCAGCGGCACCGGCTTCGCGCCGATCAAGGCGATCGTCGAGCACGCGCAGCACAAGGGCATTGCGCGGCCGATGACGCTGTACTGGGGCGGCAGGCGTCCGCGCGACCTGTACCTGAACGCACTGTGCGAGCGCTGGGCGCGCGAGATCCCCGGCTTTCGCTACGTGCCGGTGGTGTCGGACGCGCTACCCGAGGACGACTGGCGCGGGCGCACCGGCTTCGTGCACCGCGCGGTGATGGCCGACCTGCCCGACCTGTCGGGTTGGCAGGTGTACGCGTGTGGTGCGCCGATCGTGGTCGATTCGGCACGGCGCGAATTCACGGCGCAGTGCGGCCTGCCCGAGTCGGAGTTCTTCGCCGACGCGTTCACCAGCGCGGCCGATCTCGTCGGCGCGGCCTGAGCGCGTCGGGCGAGCGGCGCTCAGGTGGCGCCTTCTTCCCCCAGGTACGCCGCGCGCACGCGTGGGTCGTGCAGCATCTCGCGCGCGTCGCCGCGCATCGTGACCAGGCCCGAGTCCATCACGTAGGCGCGCGAGGCAGCCTCGAGCGCCAGCCGTGCGTTCTGTTCCACCAGCAGGATCGTCGTGCCCTGTGCCGACACGCTGCGCACGACCTCGAACACCTTCTCGACCATAATCGGCGACAGGCCCATCGACGGCTCGTCGAGCAGCAGCAACTTCGGTTCGCTCATCAGTGCGCGCGCCATCGCGAGCATCTGCTGCTCGCCGCCCGACAGCGTGCCGGCCACCTGGCTGGCGCGCTCCTTCAGTCGCGGGAACGTCTCGAACATGCGCTCGATGTCGCGCCGGATGCCGTCGACGTCGCGGCGCGTGAAGGCGCCCATCTGCAGGTTCTCGACGATGGTCATGCGGGCGAACACGCCGCGCCCTTCGGGCACCATGGCCAGGCCGCGCAGCACCAGTTCGTGGGCGGCCACGCCGCGGATCGATTCGCCGCGGTAGCGCACTTCGCCGCCCGCCCAGCGTTGCGTGCCGGTGATCGCCTTCAGCGTGGTGGTCTTGCCGGCGCCGTTGGCGCCGATCAACGCCACCAGCTCGCCTTCGTGCACCTCGAGGTCGATGCCCTTGACTGCCTGGATGCCGCCATAGGCGACCTGCAGGCCCGAAATGCTCAGCAGCGCCGTGCTCATGCGTGGGCCACCCGGTGTGTGCCGTCGTGCGCTGTGGTGCTCAATGCGTGGCACTCGCGCCGAGGTAGGCCTCGATGACGGCGGGGTCGCGCTGCACGTGCCCCGGCGTTCCCTGGGCGATCACCTTGCCGTAGTCGAGCACCGTGACGCGATCGCACAGCCCCATCACCAGCTTCACGTCGTGCTCGATCAGCAGGATCGTGCGGCCGTCGGCACGGATGTGCGCGAGCAGGTCGCGCAGCGTGAGCTTCTCGGTGGCGTTCATTCCTGCGGCGGGCTCGTCGAGCGCCAGCAGTTTCGGTTCGGTGGCCAGCGCGCGCGCGATCTCCAGCCGGCGCTGGTCTCCGTAGGACAGCGTGCGCGCACGAAAGTCGGCATAGCGCTCGATGCCGACGTATTCGAGCAGTTCGAGCGCGCGCTGGCGGATCTGCGCCTCTTCGCGCCGCTGACCGGCCGTCTTGAGCACCGCGCCGAACACTCCGGTGCGGGTGCGCACATGGCGTCCGACCATCACGTTCTCGATCGCGGTCATGTCGCCGAACAGGCGGATGTTCTGGAACGTGCGCGCGATGCCGGCCTCGGCCACCTTGTGCACGGCGCTCGGTTCGTAGGGCTGGCCCTGGAGCACGAAGTTGCCGGAATCGGGCATGTACAGGCCGGTGATGACGTTGAAGAACGTGGTCTTGCCGGCGCCGTTCGGCCCGATCAGGCCGTAGATCTCGCCCTCGCGGATCTCGAGGCCGACATCGGAGAGCGCCTGCAGCCCGCCGAAGCGCTTGTTCACGCCGCTGACCGACAGCAGTGTGCGCGGCTCGCGCGTCAACGCTCAGCCCTCCGCAACCGGCGCCGCCGGCTTCACGGCGGCCGCCTTGCGCGGCGGAGCCGCACCGATGCCGTGCATCGGCGGCGGCCACAGGCCGGTGGGCCGGTACAGCATGATCAGCACCAGCGACAGGCCGAACAGCAGCATGCGCAGCGCCTCGGGAGCGACCAGCTCCTCGCCGAACAGCGCGAGCTGCACCGGCCGTGCCACCTCGCGCAGCGTCTCCGGGATCGCGTACAGCAGGATCGCGCCGAGCACCACGCCGGGTACGTGGCCCATGCCACCGAGCACGACCATCGCGACGATGACGATCGATTCCATCAGGATGAAGCTCTCGGGCGAGACGAAGCCCTGGAACGCCGAGAACATCGCCCCCGAGACGCCGCCGAACGAGGCGCCCATCGCGAAAGCGAGCAGCTTCACGTTGCGCGTGTTGATGCCCATCGCCTTGGCGGCGATCTCGTCCTCGCGCACCGCCATCCAGGCACGGCCGATGCGCGAGTCCTGCAACCGGATCGACACGATGATCACGATGATCGTCAGCACCAGGAACAGGTAGTAGTACAGCGTGACGGATGGAACCGTGATGTCGCCGATCTCGAGGCGCTTGGACAGGTCGACGCCGGCGATGCGAACCGGGTCGATGTTGGTGATGCCCTGGGGGCCGTTGGTGATGTTCAGCGGCGCGTTCAGGTTGTTCAGGAAGATGCGGATGATCTCGCCGAAGCCGAGCGTCACGATCGCCAGGTAGTCGCCGCGCAGCCGCAGCACCGGCGCGCCGAGCAGTACGCCGAAGAAGGCGGCGATCAGCGCGCCCAGTGGTACCACGAACCAGATCGAGCTGTGCAGCCCGTCGGGGAACGCCGCGGCGATCCACGCGAAGTTCTCCATCAGGTGCGGCGAGGCGAGCAGCGCGTACATGTACGCGCCGACGGCGTAGAACGCCACGTAGCCGAGGTCGAGCAGCCCCGCGTAGCCCACGACGATGTTCAGGCCGAGCGCGAGCATCACGTAGAGCAGCGCGAAGTCGGCCATGCGCACCCAGCGGTTGCCGCCCATCTGCAGCAGCCACGGCAGGACTGCCAGCGCGACCGCCACCAGCAGCGTCGCGGCGAATGCCGCGCGCGGATTGCCGCGCAGCGAGGGGATGAAGGTCTGGATCATCGCTGCTGGCCTGCCGGCATCAGGCGCGGTCGGCGACGCGCTCGCCCATGATTCCGGAGGGGCGGAACAGCAGGACCAGGATCAGCACCGCGAACGCGAAGATGTCCTGGTAGTGGCTGCCCAGGAAGCCGCCGGTGAGGTCGCCGATGTAGCCGGCGCCCAGGCTCTCGATGATCCCGAGCAGCAGGCCGCCGAGCATTGCGCCGGCGATGTTGCCGATGCCGCCCAGCACCGCGGCGGTGAACGCCTTCAGGCCGGGGATGAATCCCATCGCAAAGTGCGTGATGTTGTAGTTCATTGCCACCAGCACGCCGGCCACCGCAGCCAGCGCCGCCCCGATCGCGAAGGTGGCCGCGATCACCTGGTTGGTGTTCACGCCCATCAGCCCGGCAATGCGCGGGTTCTCGGCGGTGGCGCGCATTGCGCGGCCGAGTCTGGTGCGATTCACCAGCAGCACCAGTCCGGTCATCATCGTCGCGGCCACGACCAGGATCAGGATCTGCTTCGGCGCGAGGATGGCGCCGAAGATCGGCACCGGGTCGGTTGGCAGCAGGTCGGGGAAGACGATCGGGTTCGGCTTCCAGATGATCATCGCCACCGTCTGCAGCACGATCGACATGCCGATCGCGGTGATCAGCGGCGCCAGGCGCGGCGCGTTGCGCAGCGGCCGGTAGGCCACCCGCTCGATCGTGACCGACAGCGCCATGCACACCGGGATCGCGGCCAGCACGACGATCAGCAGCACCGCCACCGGGGGGACGCCTGCAGCCAGCAGCATCGGCGCGAGCCAGGCCGCGACCATTGCCCCCATCATCAGCACTTCGCCGTGGGAGAAGTTGATCAGCTGCAGGATGCCGTAGACCATCGTGTAGCCCAGTGCGATCAGCGCGTAGACCGAGCCGAGCACCAGGCCATTCAGGATCTGCTGGAGGAATATGTCGAAGTCGAACAAGGCGTGCCCTTTCGCTGGCGTTAGCGCAGGCGCGAGACCGCGCGCATATTAGCGAAAAACGCGCCGCAACAGAGATGGCGGGCACCGCGCGAGGGTATTCCCGAGGCCGGAAAAAAAGAGCCCCGGACGAACCGGGGCAAACCAGCCAGGGAGGAAAAAATCTTTGCGGGGCTGGATGAGGAGGCCTGACGCGAAGCGCACGCGGCACCTCGCAAGGCCAATCTATCGAGACCGGCGGGCGCGGGCGCTGGGCTGACGATTGACGGACGAAGCGGGCGGACGAACGGGCGCCGCGGCTTTGCCGTGTCGGGTCTGGCGTAAGATCCGGGGGCGCCAACGGGGCGCGAGTGCCGCCTGCCCGACGGGGGCCACATCACGGAGATAGGCCTGGTGAAGCGACGAATCCTTCTGGCCGCTGCAGTGCTCGCCATTGCGCCGAGCGCCTTCGCGGCACCCGACTGGAGCAAGGTTCCGAAGAAGACGATCACGGTGTTCTACCCCGGCACGGCGTCGATCGAGTGGATACAGGTCGGCACGCAGCACGGTGGCGCGCGCGCGGTGCGCAGGGGCGAGACCTGTGCGAGCTGCCACGACGAGGAAACCGCCGACATGGGCAAGAAGATGGTCAGCGGGCAGAAGCTCGAACCCGATCCCGCGTCGGTCAAGGGCAAGGCGGCGTCGATCCCGGTCACCGTGCAGGCCGCCTACGACGCGACCAACCTGTACATGCGCCTGCAGTGGAAGCAGCCGCCGTCGTCCGGGACCAAGAAGATGGACGACGACAACGCCGTGAAGGTCGGCGTGATGCTCGACGACAACAAGGTCGAACTCGGCGCGGTGGGCGCATGCTGGGCGAGTTGCCACCACGACCTGCGCACGATGCCCGACGTGAGCGCCGAAGCGCGCCGGCATCCGCGTGCCAAGGAACTCGACATCCGCTCGAACGGACCGACCAAGTACCTGCGGGAGACGCGCACCGCGATCGAGTTGCGCTCGAGCCCGCTGGGCGGCTGGGACAAGCTCAAGCCGGAAGCCGAATACGCGCAGATGCTCGAGGAAGGCAGGTTCCTCGAGCTATGGCAGTACCGCAGCACCGAGTCGCCGCGCGCCGGCCACGTGCTGGAGGCACGACGCCTGAAGGCGGCCCCGGGCCGGGCCGAGGGCCGCAACGAAGGCGGCAACTGGACCGTGACCTTTACGCGCCCGCTGGCAGGCGATACCGGCAGGCACGCGCTCACGCCGGGCAAGTCCTACAACTTCGGCTTCGCGATCCACGACGACCATTCCGATGGTCGCTACCACCACGTGTCGCTCGGCTATACGCTCGGGCTGGACGACGCGAAGGCCACGGTGAACGCCGTCAGGCAGTGAACCCCCGACGCAAGCCTGCGGCATCGCGCCGCAGGCCCCCGCGCGGGGACGATCGTGGTGCGAACCAGCCCCGGATCACTTCTGCGACATCACCCACTTGACCAGCGCGGTCGCTTCGTCGGCCGATACCTGCGGGTTGGCCGGCATCGGGATCTGGCCCCAGACGCCCACCCCACCTTCGCGAACCTTCTTGGTGAGCTTGGCGAGTGCGTCCTTGTCGTTGGCGTACTTCGCGGCGACGTTCTTGTACGACGGGCCGATCAGCTTCTTGTCGACGGAATGGCA
>CAZBTE010000009.1:0-21983 GCA_964494665.1 uncultured Limnobacter sp. | reverse complement strand
CGCGTCAAGGAAGGCATGACGCGCGAGCAGGTGCGTTTCCTGCTCGGCACGCCGCTGCTGCGCCACGTGTTCCACCCCGATCGGTGGGACTACGTGTTCCGCTACCAGTTCCCGAACGGGCGTGCCGAACTGCGGCGCGCGACGATCCTGTTCAAGGACGACCGCGTCGTCTCGATCGACGCCGAGGCGCTCCCGGCCAAAGAGGATCCGAACGATCCGGCGCTGCCCGGCTATCGGCCGCAGGCCGCCGCAAAGACCGCGTCATGACGACCGCGACGATGAGGATCGCCATCGCCGGCGCCTCAGGGCGCATGGGTCGCATGCTGGTCGAGACGGTGATGCAGGCGCCCGACGCCGCGCTGTCCGGTGCGCTCGACGTCCCCGCCAGCCCGGCGATCGGACGCGATGCCGGCGAATTCCTCGGGCGCGCCAGCGGCGTGCCGATAAGCGCCGACGTCGATGCCGGGATCGCCGACGCGCAGTTCCTGATCGACTTCACACGCCCCGAAGGCACGCTTGCGCACCTGCGCGCTTGCGTTGCGCGCGGCGTGGCGATGGTGATCGGCACCACCGGCTTCGACGATGCCGGCAGGCAGGCAATCGCGGCAGCGGCCGAACGCATTCCGATCGTGTTCGCGCCCAACATGAGCGTGGGCGTCAACGTGACGCTGAAGCTTCTCGAGCTGGCAGCGAAGAGCCTGCGCACCGGCTACGACATCGAGATCATCGAGGCACATCATCGCCACAAGGTCGATGCGCCGTCGGGCACCGCGCTCAAGATGGGCGAAGTCGTCGCCGCCGCGCTGGGGCGCGACCTGAAGCAGGTGGCGGTGTATGGCCGCGAGGGCGTCACCGGCGAGCGCGATGCGTCGACGATCGGATTCGCCACGGTGCGAGGCGGCGACATCGTCGGCGACCACACCGTGCTGTTCGCCGGCATCGGCGAGCGCGTCGAGATCACGCACCGTGCGGCCAGCCGCGTCACCTACGCGCACGGCGCACTGCGCGCCTGCCGGTTCCTGGCGGGCCGCACGCATGGCTTGTACGACATGCACGACGTGCTCGGCCTGAAAGGCTGACGGCCGCAGTCCTGCATGGCGGCACCAGCGCATCGCGGCGCCTGCGACGCATGACGCGTCCGGCGTGATTGCGTCACTGCGGCGCCGGCCGGCGCGGCCGCTTCAGGCTCTCGCACGGATCGACGCGCGACTGCGGAGCGGTGTACTCGACGCGGTGGAATCCCGACGACATGCTGGCGCCGCCTTCCTCGAGCAGCCCGATGCTGAACAGCCGATCGTGCGGCAGCCGATCGGCCAGGTAGCGGGGCACGCCGATGTCGTTCCGCACGTGAACGTTGCCGGCCAGCAGCACCACCGGCAGCCCGGTGCGCCGCCGCGCTTCGGCCACCGAATCGGCCATGCGCGCGTCGCGCGCGCGCTGCGCCGCGGCCATCGGGGCGATGCGCGCCTCCGGCAGCAGGCCGCAGTGCCCGCTTCGGATCGCCTCCTCGAGGGCGTTCCGGTCGTGCGCGCTCCAGCCCGAAGGCTCTGGAGCGGCAACGGCGCCGGCTTCGCCGCGTGCCACTGCCGACGTCTCGCGCCGCGACAGGTTCGCCGCCACCAGCGGCAAGCGGCGGCGCAGCGCCAGTTCCACCACCGGCCCGTAGTGGACCCAGTCCCAGCTGCGGAAATCGAAGCCGGCGGCCTCGGCGACGCGCCTCGCGCGCGCCGCCGCATCGTCCGTCGATTCGCCGAGGTCGGCGGCGAGCGCGCGATCCAGATCGGCCTGGCGTTCGCTGTCGAACTGCTCGAGCGCAAGCACCATGGGCCTTGCGTCGGCCAGCGACTCGAGCCAGCCCAGGCGCAGCCGGTGTTGCACGGCGTTGTCGTGCAACTCGCCGATCAGCAGCACGTCGGCAGCCACCGCCTCGGGCGGCAACGCGGGGATGGCACCGGCCGGCGCGTGTGGGCCGGCCGCACTCGCCGCGCATCCGGCAAGCAGCCACGCGAGCCCCAGTGCGCACGCCGCGCGCCACGCAGCGTGGCGCGCCGACCGGCATCGGCCGATGTCTTCGTTGTGATGCCAGAAACGGCTGACGATCATCGGCGCTCCATCACCAGGGTAGGGTCGCAACCGCAACGGGCTGTGCGCGGCAAGCGGCAATCCGCAGGCCGACGGGCCCGCGTTTTGCCCGGCCCGGGGCGACCGCGATAATTCTTGCATGGACGTATCCCGGCTGTCGGCGGCCTCCGGCGCGCTCGCGTTGCACGGGCTGGTGCTGGCCGGCGTGCTTGCGCTGGCGGACGCACCGCCTGCGCCGCGCCCCGTTGCGCCGATGGAAGTGGCACTGATCGCGCCGTCCGAGCCGTTGCCGGCGGTGCCTGCGGCCTCGCCAGCCGACCCGAGTGCGACCGCTGCTGCAACCACGCCTGCAGCACCTGCTGCAACCGCACCGGCAATCACGGCTGCAACGCCAGGCCCGGAACCGGCGCCGACTGCGCCGCCGCCCCGGCGGCGCGCGGCGAAGCCGCCACCCGCGCCTGCCGCATCGCCATCGAAGCCGCCCGAGCCCGAGCCTGCGCCCTCGACGGCGAGTCCCGATTTGCCTGTGCCCGAACCGCGCGCAAGGCCCGCCGCACCGGTGACGCCCGAGCCGCCGACACGGCCGGAGCGCGAGTCGCCCGGCGACACCGCGGCGAGCACACGGCTCCCGCCACCGACGGCGTCGGCGAGCACCGATCGCGCCGCTTCGCCCGCTTCGGCAAGCGCCAGTCGCCCTGCGTCGTCGACCGAGAGCCCCACACGCCGCGCGCCACGCGTCGACGCAAACTGGCACGGCAACGCGCCGCCCCCTTATCCCGGCATGGCGCGCCGCATGGGCGACGAGGGAGAAGTGCGGCTGGACGTGCGCGTCGGCGTGAACGGCAGGGTGACCGAAGTGCGGCTCAGGCAATCGAGCGGATCGGAACTGCTCGATCGCACCGCGATCGACGCGGTGCGGAAATGGCGCTTCGAGCCGGCCACCATCGACGGCCAACCGGTGGCGGAGTGGTATCACGACTGGCGATGGGTTTTTCGCCTCGAAGGCTGAGTCGACTCGAAGGCCGGGAGAGAACAAGCGATGCACGGACAGCAATCGGAACAGCAACTGGGGCTGATGCACTTCTGGCAGACAGGCGACGCGGTGACACACGGCGTGGCCTACCTGCTGCTGGCGATGTCGGTGGCGAGCTGGTACTTCATCCTGTCCAAGGCGTGGAGCACGTGGCGGCTGCGACGCGGCGCGCACGCGGCGCTCGAGCAGTTCTGGGCCGCGCGCTCGATGGACGAGGCGATGGCCACGCTGGCGCGCGCCGACACCGAGCGCGTGTTCCTGCCGCTGGTGCAGAAGGCGTGCGCCGCAGCCGCAATGCAGCCCGACAGCTCGCTGGCGGCATCGATCACCCGCGACGAGATGGTCACGCGCGCACTGCGCGGCGCAATCACGCAGGCCTCGGCGCGCCTCGAGAGCGGGCTGGCGTTCCTCGCGTCGGTGGGCAGCACCGCGCCCTTCGTCGGGCTGTTCGGCACGGTTTGGGGGATCTACCACGCGCTGCTCGCGATCGCCTCGAGCGGCCACGTGATGATCGACAAGGTCGCGGGGCCGGTGGGCGAGGCGCTGGTGATGACGGCGGCCGGGCTGGCGGTCGCGATCCCCGCGGTGCTCGCCTACAACGCGTTCGTGCGCGTCAATCGCATCGTGCTGGCCGAGCTCGACGGCTTCGCGCACGACCTGCTCGGGCTGGTGCTCACCGGGCGCCGCCTCGAAGACCAGCCGGGCGATGCGCTGCGCAGCGGCGTGGCGCCGCTGTCGACGTCGCCGGTGGTGCGCTGAGCGCCGCCCTCACCTGACGGAGAAACACGATGGCGTTCGGCGGACTCGATACGGGCAGCGCTCCGCAGCCGATGGCGGAAATCAACACGACGCCGCTGGTCGACGTCATGCTGGTGCTGCTGGTCATCTTCATCATCACCGCGCCGCTGCTGACGCACGCGATCCGGCTCGACCTGCCCACTGCCCCGTCGGCGCTCGCGCCGGAAAAGCCGGAGACGATCGCGTTGTCGATCGATGCAACCGGCGCGCTGTTCTGGAACAACGAGCCGCTGCCGGACCTCGCTGCACTCGCACAGCGCTTCGCACAGGCCGCCGCGCGCCAGCCGCAACCCGAACTGCACCTGCGCGCCGACCGCGACACGCGCTATCAGCGCATCGCCGAGGTGATGGCGAGCGCGCAGCAGGCCGGCATCTCGAAGCTCGGCTTCGTGACCGTGCCCTACGAGCGGCGCGGCGCCACGAACAGGTAGCGGCGACGCGCCACGACCGATCGCGCGCACGATGTGCGCCCAAGCGACATTGCACACGGGCCTGCGAGCCCGTCCGCGCCGGATCACAACGTGAAGCGCAGGCTGTCGACGAGCGCCGCCGGCGCACACACGCCGCCGGGCTCGCGTCCATCCCAGGTTTCGGTGACGGGCATGCGGCGCGCGGTGTCGCCCAGTCCGGCCAGTCGCTCGCCGAGCACGCGGTACAGGCTGTCGTCGAAGCGCATCGGCTCGATCGGCGCGACCGGCACGCCGCGTTCGACCCACAGCGTCGCGAAGCGGGTCATCCCGGTGACGCGGCAGGCGTCGCGATCGGAGTAGTTCAGGTACCACAGGTCGGAGATCGCCACGCCGGTGTCCAGCGCCGACAGCAGTTGCGCGTCCGGCAGGCGGCCCGGCGAGACGCACGGCGCGAGCGGGCGCTCGTCGTCGTCGGCGCCGGTGTCGGCCACGCCGAACTCGCGCGCACTGCGCGGCGACACCAGGCGTCGTGCCGCGCTGCCGCGCACGATCAGCGGCAGGCTCGCCGGACGTTCGAAGCCGTCGTCCTGGAAGCGCGGCACGCCCAGCGCTTCGCAGTCGTCGTTCAGGCAGAGGTCGGGGTGAAAGCACGCCTCCCCGCGCAGGGTGCGCGCCAGCGGCGACTGCCCGGTGCGCCCTGCGCGCTCGGAGAAGCCGCCCCAGCCGAGCAGCGATATCAGCGCGCCCAGCGCTCGCGGCGCCAGCAGCACGCGGTACTCGCCCGCGGCGAGCCGGCGCGGCGTACGCCGCATCACTTGGGCGCGCTCGCGCGCGGCGCCAACCGCCGCCCGCAGTGCCGCGGCATCCCAGTGCTCGGCCGACCAGTTCTCCTTGACCGCGCGGTCGCCGCCCAGTTGCAGCGAGAAGTCCAGGCCGCAGGACAGCGACTCGTGGTAGTGACGGTGACCGAGGCTGCTCGCGAGCGCGCGCACGAGCACGCCGCCCGCATACAGGCCGACCAGGTCGTCGCCGCCTGCCGCATCGACCACTGCGTCGACGACGGCGTCCGGCTCGGCGACGCTGCCTTCGCGCAGCGATTCGCTCGTCGAAGGCACGGGCTGCCAGCACGCGTGCGGATCGGGCGGCAGGTGTGCGAGCGCCGCACGCAGCGTCGCAAGTCCTTGGGCGAGCGCGGCCCGGGTTGCGGCCAGGTCGCCCAGCGTGCAGGCGATGCGCGCCTGCCGCCCGCGATCGATCAGCCGAAGCGTCGCGACCGAGCGCTCGACCGTGCCCGCCTGGCGCACGCGCGCTGCGTTCAAGCGCACGTAGTCGGAACGCTCGGCGCGCAATGCGGCAAAGAGGATCTCGCCACCACGCACCGACGACGCGACGAACGCGCACAGTGCCGCGAACTGCGCCGCGAAGGCCGGGTCGGCGCGGCGCTCGCCGGGTCGACGAATGCCGGTCACGATTCCCCGCCGAACACGTCGACATCGCGAAACACGCATGCGGGCGACATGTGGCCGACGCGCGCGATCTGGCCGGGCTCGCCCTTGCCGCAGAACGGCGTGCCGTGCACCTGCATCGTCGAGCGATCGCCCACCATCGCCAGGCTGCGCCAGAAGGTGGCAGATACGCCGCGATAGTTCGGGTTTCGAACCACGGTGCCCAGGCGTCCGTCCTCGATCAGCCGCCCCCATTCGCAGCCGAACTGGAACTTGTTGCGCGAATCGTCGATCGACCACGAAGCATTGGTCTGCATCCAGATGCCGCGCCCGATCGACGCGATCATCGCTTCCATCGTCGCATCGCCCGGTTCGAGGTTCAGGTTTGCCATGCGGTCGATCGGCGCGCGGTTCCAGCCGCTGGCGCGCGACGCTGCAGCGCCGTCGATCGCCCAACCGCGCGCAGCGGCGCGAGAACGCGACAGCGCACCGCCCAGCGCGCGCACCAGCACGCCGCGTTCGATCAGGCGTACCGACCGCGCCGCTTCGCCGTCGTCGTCGGCCGCGTAGCTCGCGCACTCACCCGCCACGTCGGGCTCGAAGCTCACGTTCAGCAGCGGCGAGCCGTAGCGGTAGCTGCCGAACATGTCGGGGGTCACGAAGCTGGTGCCGGCGAAATTGCGCTCGTCGCCGAGGATGCGGTCGAGTTCGAGCGGATGACCGATCGATTCGTGGATCTGCAGCATCATCTGGTCGGGCGACAACAGCACGTCACGCACGCCGTCCGGGCAGTTCGGCGCACCCAGCAGTTCGAGCGCTTCGGCGGCGATGCGCGCACCGGCACCGGCGAAACCCGATTGCCGCAGCGCGTCGCGCGCGCCCTGCCGGCACACGCCGTTGTACTGTCCGCCCAGCGTGCGCGTCTGCGAACGCCCGCCGTCGGCCGCAGTGACCTCGAGACGCGGCTCGCCGTGCCGGAAGCGCTGATCCGAGACCAGCTGCCCGTCGATCCACAGCCGGTGACGCGCGTCGCTGGTGCGCAGGCCCGCCAGCCAGTGCACGATGCGCGCATCGCGTTTCATCGCCGCCGACTCCTCGCGCAGCAGCGCGATCAGCGCGGCACGATCCGGCAGCGGCTCGTCCCCGGGCGGTCCGTCGTGGCGCAGCGGCTCCCCGGGCACGTGCCAGGGTGCATGCACCAGCCCCAGCCCCCTCCCGCGTGCGGTGCGCGCCCATCCTGCTGCCCTTTCGGCGGCCTGCTGCAGGCCGCGCGCCGACAGATCGGCGGTGGCGCAGTATCCGGCTTCACCGTCGAGCCAGACGGTGATCATGGCGCCACGATCGGTTGTCAGAAACGCCGGCTGCAGCACGCCGCGCACCAGCGCCAGCGACTCGCTTCGTTCCTCGACCACGCGCAGCGAGACGCGCGCGCCGCGCTGCGTGATCAGCGGGAACGCCGGCGTGGGCAGGCCCTCGAAACCGGAAGGCAACGGCTGGTCGATGTCGCGCTTCTCAGCGGCCGAGCCACTGCAGCAGCGGCTCCCAGGTGGCGCGGTCCTTGTCGACGCGCTGCGACGGGATGTCGAACACGGTGAGGCCGTGCGCAGCCAGGTGCACGTAGTTCTGCGTGTCGCGCAGGTAGCCCGATACCGGCAGGCCGACGCTGCCGACGAAGCGCGCCAGCTGATCGGCGGCGCGCGTGCGAGGATCGACGCGCATGCCGACGATGCTCACGATCTCGCGGAACTTCCGTGCGTTGCCGAGCGCCGCAGCGAGCTCGTCGAGAAAAGCCTGCGTCGCCATCACGTCGAACATCGACGGTTGCACCGGCACGACGATCCGGTCGGCCACGCGCGTCACTTCGGACAGGCGCCGGCCGGTGATCTGCGCCGGCGTGTCGAGCACGACGTGCGTGACGCCGCGCGGCGGGCGCGCGATCTCCCCGTTCATTTCCCAGGTGTCGATCGGCTTGACGCCGGCCGGGCGCAGGCCGAGCCACTGACGGGCGGACTGCTGGCGGTCGAAGTCGCCGAGCATCGTGCGCTCTCCCTTCGACGCGTAGTAACCCGCCAGGTTCGTCGCGAGCGTCGTCTTTCCGACGCCGCCCTTGGGATTGACCACCGCTACGACCGGCATGCATTCACTCCTTGGCTGGGCATCGATCGCCGTACGCGACCTTTCGTTGACGCGATGGTAGCAAAAATCGCATCACGGTTGCGTTGAGCGCGTCGCGCGGCGCACCGTTTCGATCTCTGCACACAGGCGTTCGAGTGCATCGAGCACACGCGGCCCCGGAACCTCCATCGTCGCAGCGTCGAAGGCGGCGAAGCGCGCCGCGCCGCGCGGCGCGATCAGGCCGAGCTGGCGCCAGCGCTGCTCCGACTGCGTGCCATCGGTGGCGATCACCAGCTCGGGGCGCGCGGCAATCACCGCTTCGGCGTCGAGCTGCGGCGCCACCTGTGGCGCATCGGCAAACACGTTGACTGCGCCGCAACTGCGCACTGCGTCGCCGATCACGTCGCCATCGGCGATGCCGATCAGCGGCGCAGACCAGACCTGCACGAACACGCGTACCGGCGCGGCACCCGCATGGCGCGCGCGTACCGACGCGAGCCGCGCGCGAAAGCGCCGTGCCGCCTCCCGGCCTTGCCCCGGGGCCTCCGCCAGAAGCGCGAACCGATCGAGCGTGGCGGCGACGTCGTCCAGCGTGCGCGGTTCCGACACGAACACCGCGATGCCGAGCCCCTCCAGGCGCTCGAGCAGAGCGCGCGACGCGCCCGGGCCCCAGATCACCACCAGCTGCGGCGCGAGCGCCAGCAGCTGCTCGGCGTCGGGCTGCGGGTGCGACACCACCCGCGGCAGCGCGCGTGCTTCGGGCGGGAACCTGCTGTTGCGATCGATCGCCACCACGCGCGGTCCTGCGCCGGCCGCGAACAGCAGCTCGGTGGCGTGCGGCGCCAGCGACACGATGCGCGCCGGCGGCGCAGGCAGCGACACGCTGCGCCCGGCGTCGTCGCGAAGCTCCACGGGCGCACCGCGCGCGGGGTCGGCAGCGATGCCGGCGCCACGACCTGCACCCGATGCAAGCGACGCAGCCGGCGTGATCGCCGCGAGCAGCGCGGCGATCAGCGCGGCAGTCGCGGCGAATGCCAGGCTTCGCAGCAACGGCATCACCGCATCGCGTAGCGCACGCCGACCAGCAGTGAGCGTGGTGGCGACCGGTAGCCGGCCACCGTCTCGTAGTCGCGGTCGGCGAGGTTGCCGGCCCGCCCGAAGAGCTCCCAGTCGCGGGCGAATCGGTACGCTGCCCAGGCGTCGACGAACACGTAGCCGCTCATGCGCTGCCCCTGCGTATCGAAGCGACGCGCCTGCGCAACCGCCTCGGCGCCGTAACGCCAGCGACCGTGCTGCCGCTCGACGCCGAGCACGCCGAAGCGCGGAGCCCGGCGCACGAGCTCGCTCTCGGTGCGCAGCCCGGTGAGCGGGTCCTCGAGCACGCCCTCGGTGTGCTGCACCGTAGCCGAGCCGCGCAGCGTCCACGTACCGAGCGTGCGCCGCGCCTCGACGGCCAGGCCGTGCACGCGCGCACGCGCCAGGTTCTGCGCGGTGAACGTCGAGTCCAGCTCGATCGCCTCGTCGATCCGGCTGGCGAAGGCGATCGCCCTGAACAGGTCTGTTCCGCTGCGCCGCTCTGCCGCGACCTCGAAGCCGCGCGACTTCTCCGGTCGCAGCGTCGGGTTCGGCGAGAACGGGTTGTACAGGTCGTCGAAGGTCGGTGCGCGAAACGCGGTTCCGTAACTGGCACGCAGCAGCCACAGCGGGTCGAGTTGCCAGCCCCACGCAATGGCGCCGGTGGTCTCGCTGCCGACCGACTCGATGCGATCGTGCCGCAGCGTCGCGCGCAGCGTGTGGTCGCCCCAGCCGCGTTCGTAGCCGCCGAATACCGAATCGGTGTCGCGACGCTCGCGTACGTACGTGGCGCCGCCTCCGCGGGTCAGGCCGTCACCGTCGATGCGCTGCGCAAGCGACTCGATGCCGAACAGCACGCTGCCGCCCCATGCATCGACGGTGTTTTGCCAGGCCACGGTGCGCGAATCGGTGCGCGGCGCGAACGAGAAAGCGGCAAAGCCATAGTCGAGCGAGGTGTTGCCCGCGCGCAGCTCGGTGTGCCAGCCCGCCAGCGGCCTGCCGCGCGCGAACACCGACAACGCGCTCGAACGGTAGTCCTTGCGTGCGCTGTCCGGCGTGGAGAACGCGTCGTCGTATTCCATGCGGCCGTCGGTGAACAGCAATGCGCCGCCCACTTCCCACCGGGGGGTGAGCCGATGCGCCAGCGACGCGGTCAGCGAGTTCTGGCGATTACCGTCACGATCGGACTGGAAATCAGCACTGCCGGGCCGCGTCGCCTCGAAGCCCGACGTGCGGTCGTGGGACAGGCCGAGCGCGACGCGAGTGCCGTCGCGCGCCGCACGAAAGCCCGCCTGCGCGTGCGCGGTGCCACGGCTGCCCGCGGCAGCAGAGGCGAACGGGCGCACGCCCTCTGCGTCGGGTGCGCGCGTGAAGATCTGCACCACGCCGCCGATCGCGCCCGATCCATACATCGACGAAGCGGGTCCGCGCACGATCTCGATGCGATCGACCGACGACAGCGGCAGGTTCTCGATCAGGCCGCCGCCGCTCAGCGGGTTCTCCATCCGGATCCCGTCGACCAGGACCACGGTCTGGGAATTGCGGGTGCCGCGCACGAACAGCCCCGACAGCGAACCGGCACCCCCGGTCTGCGAGATCTCGATGCCGCCTGCGCTGCGCAGCAGCTCGGGCAGCGTGGCGGTGCCGGCCTCGCGCACCGCCTGCGCGTCGATCAACGTGACGTCGGCGAGCGCCCGATCGATCGTGGTCTCGCTGCGCGTGGCGGTGACGACCACCGGGTAGAGGGACTGGGCTTGCGCGTCGGACAGGGACAAGCCGGCAACCAGTGCGCTTGCGCACGTGGCCGCGACCGCGCACGCGCGCACGGCCGCCGGACGTGGGGAGGAAGGGAACATGATGGACTCCAGTACACCTTGCCCACCGCAAGGCGTCGGTTCGTCAAAGGATTCGCAACCCGGGAGTCGCGATCCGCCCTTCCGGCCGGTATCCGGGCTTGCAGCGTCAGGACCGTGCGAACGGGCCCGGATGCGCACTGCCTTCCCGGATCATTGGCCTCGCGCAGCGAAGCCGGATCCAGTGGCGATGGGTGCGCGACTGCCCGCGCGGACGCGAGCACCGCTGCTTACCGTTGCGGGGGCAGCACAGGTTGACCGCGACCGGAACGGCCGCAGTGCCCTGTTTCCCGTTTGTCCGCGCGTCGGGATCGACCACGCGGCACCGGAAGCGGTTGGGATTATAGGCGCGCGAGCGCGAGGCCCGACAGCGCGTCCATGACGATGCCGCCGGTCAGCAGCTCGGGCAGGATCTGCGGTTCGGGCTCTCCGGGGCGATACAGCAGGTACAGCGGCACGCCATTGCGTCCGAAGCGCGCCAGTTCGGCGGTGATGGCCGCGTTGCGGTTGGTCCAGTCGGCCTTCAGGCGCAGCACCCCGCGCTGGGCCATCGCCTCGACGATCGCGTCGCGCTCGAGCACCAGCCGCTTGTTGGCCTGGCAGCTCACACACCAGGCGGCGGTGAAATCGACGAACACCGGGCGCCCGCGCGCCAGTGCATCGGCGACGCGCTCGGGCGACCACGGTTGCCAGGCATTCGCATCGGCTGCAGGCACCCCGGCACTCGCCTGCTGCGGTAGCCCCTCGCCCGCATGACGTGCGGGCCATGCGGTCCACAGGCCGAGCGCGAGCAATGCCGCCGACAGCGCACCCACCCACGCGCGCCGCGTGCCGGTGCCGCGCTGCACGAAACGCCCGTACAGCCACAGGGCCATCGCGAGCAGCACCGCACCAACGGCCAGTGCGAACACCGCGTCGATGCCGGCCTGCTGCCCGAGCACCCAGGCGAGCCAGGCCGCGGTGGCGTACATCGGAAACGCGAGCGCCTGGCGAAACGTCTCCATCCAGCGCCCCGGGCGCGGCAGCCAGCGCAACCAGGCGGGGAACATTCCGAGCAGCAGATAGGGCGCGGCCATGCCCAGCCCGATCGACGTGAACACGACCAGCGCCTCCAGCGTCGAGCTGCCCAGCGTGTAGCCCAGCGCCGAGCCCATGAAGGGCGCGGTGCACGGCGTGGCCACCAGCACGGCGAGCACGCCGGCAGCGAAGGAACTCGTGACCGGATTTGCGGCTGCAGTGTGCGCGCTGCCGTCGGGCTGCGCCGGTTGCGCGGTCACGCCGCGATCGAAGCGGCCGAGCCGGGTCAGCGCCAGGCCGATTTCGTACTGACCGGAGAAGTTGAGCGCGATCGCCACGAACAGCAGCGCCATCGCCGAGACGAAAACCGGCGACTGCAGCTGGAACCCCCAGCCGGCCGCTTCGCCGGTCGCGCGCAACGCGAGCAGCAGGCCGGCCAGTACCCAGAACGACACCACGACACCGCCAGCGAAGGCCAGCGCGCCGATGCGCGATGCTGCGCTGCCCTCGGCGCCGTGGCGCGCGAAGCCGAGCACCTTGAGGCCGATGACCGGGAATACGCAGGGCATCAGGTTCAGGATCAGTCCGCCCACCGCGCCGAAGATCGCAGCGAGCCACAGGCTGCCCACCATCGACGAGCCAGGGCGAGCGGCCGACGATCCCGCCGCCCCCACGCCGCCCGGCAGTTCCAGGCCGCCTCGCCGGGCCGCAGGAGGCTCCGGCGGCGCGCCCGCCACGCGCGAAATCTCGGCCCCGGCAGGAAAGGCCGCACCAGCCACCGAAACGACCAGCTCGCGCGGCTCGCCGTCGATCACGACGACGCCTTCGGCCGCCGCCGCCAGCGCATCGCCGCCCGCCCCGACCTGCTTCGCACCGTCGGCGCTGAGCCTGACTTCCAGGCGCGCACCGATGTCGCCCGCCTCGGTGGCGTGCAGCACCTGCTCGCCGGCGTTGTGGACGAGACCTTCGCGGTACGGGAAGAACTCCACCGCCGTCGGGCGTCCGGGCAGTCCGATCGACAGCGTTTCGCCTTCGGCGAACACGCGCGCGGCCACGCGCCGGGTCGGCATGCGGCGATCGGCCTGCTCGAACAGCGCGGCGAATCCCGATGCCCGGGCGGGCCCGGAACGGACCGGCAGCTCCAGTGCCAGGTCGGCATCGCCCGGAATGCACACGTCGCGACACATCAGCCACGACGCGCGTGCCGCGATGCGCACCCGGTCGCCATCGATCACCGCCGGCACCAGCAATGGCACCGGCAGGACGATTTCGTCTTCGTAGCCGTAGTTGGCCAGCGGCGCAATGAACAGGCGCTGGGGCGCGGGCCACTGGATGTCGGCAGTCCGGAAGCCGGCCGGCAACTCGAACGCGAGCTGGGTCGGAAGGCCCGAATCGCCTGGGTTGCGCCAGTACGTGTGCCAATGTGGATCGTGGCGGATGCGCAACCCCAGCCGCGTCGGCTGGCCGGCGACGATCGCGTCGGTCTCGCTCACCAGCTCGACCTCGACCGCTTCCACCCGCACCGGACCGGCCTGCGCGAGCGCGCCGACGGGCAAGCCGACGGCGAGCAGCACGCCGAGCGCCGCTGCGGCCAGCCAGCGATGCGGTACGAAAGTCATGACCCTCGATTTTCGGATGGTGAGCCTTCGAATGCTACCGGATTGCCCCGCCGCTGCCCGCCAAGGCCCCGCCACCCCCGCCAGCGCCGGTTCGAGACGCCCTGCCACACCCGCCGGGGCGTCTTCATATAACATCACGGGTCATGGAGCAGGAACTGGATCAACTCGGCGAGCGGCTCGACCACCTGGTGCAGGTCGCACGCCGGCTCGCGGAAGAAAACGCCAACCTGCGCGACCAGCTGGCGGCCAGCCGCGACGCGAACCAGGCGCTGCAGCAGCGCATCGCCGAGGCACGCGCGCGCGTCGAATCGGCGCTCGCGCGCCTGCCGCAAGCGGCCGACAGCGCCGGCTAGCGCTGCCTCGCGACCCGCCCGCGACGACGGACACCTGACCATGGAACAGATCGACGTCAAGATCCTCGACCGCGACTACCGGCTGGCGGTGAGCGGCGAGACCAAGCCGCAACTGCTCGACGCGGTGCAGATGGTCGACGAGAAGATGCGTTCGATCCGCGAGGCAGGCCGCATCTCGGGCGTCGACCGCATCGCGGTGATGGCCGCGCTGCAACTCGCGCACGAGTTGCTCGATGCGCAGAAGCCGGTGGCCGGCACGCCGAAAGCCGAGATCCTCGGCAAGATCCGCAAGATGCGCGAAGACCTCGACGCCGAGCTCGCGCGCCAGGAAAGCCTGTTCTGATTGCCGCGGCTCGCGCTGCCCGATTCGCGGGCCTCGCCATCGTTACGCGCTAGAATGCCGTCGACCCTGCGGTGTACGACAAGGCCATACATTCCTTGAACCAATGCATTGCATCCAGGTCGCGGCTCTTGCGTACTGCTGTTGTGATCGTCCCTCGTCGGACGAACCTGATGTGGTGCCTGCTGCGGCCGAACTGAACTGAACGGTTCAGGATGCCGGCCTGCCGGCACAGGCGGGGTCGCTTCCACCCTCCTTCGCGTCGCTCTTCGCACCCCCCTTGCGTCACCCATGCCGGCGAAGTCCTTCTGGCTGATGAAGTCCGAGCCCGACGAGTGCTCGATCGACGACGCGCTGGCGATGCCGCACCGGACGGTGCCCTGGACCGGCGTGCGCAACTACCAGGCGCGCAACTTCATGCGCGACGCGATGCGCGTGGGCGACGGGGTGCTGTTCTACCACTCCGGATGCGCCGAGCCGGGCATCGCCGGAATCGGCGAAGTGGCCTCGGCGGCGTACCCGGACGACACGCAGTTCGACCCTGCCTCGCCGTACCACGACCCGAAGAGCACGCGCGAGTCGCCGCGCTGGATGCTGGTCGACGTGCGCGTGCTGCGCAAGACGCGCTACGTGCCGCTGGCCGAACTGCATCGCCACGACGCGCTCGGCGACATGGCCGTGCTGCGCAAGGGCAACCGACTGTCGATCACGCCGGTGACGCCCGCCGAGTGGCGTTACCTGAACGACCGCCTGCTGCGCGCCTGATGCGGCTTCCTCCCCCGATGCGCGAACCCCGCGCGGCGTCGCGCTCGTGGACGTCGGCCTGATCGCCGCACTGCTGGTGCTGGGCGCAGCCACCGGCTTTGCCGCCGGCCTGCTCGGCATCGGCGGCGGCATGCTGATGGTGCCGTTCCTCACGATGCTGTTCGACGCCACCGGTTTCCCGCCCGCGCAGGTGGTCAAGGTGGCGATCGCGACGTCGCTCGCGACGATCCTGTTCACGTCGCTCTCCAGCGTGCGCGCGCATGCACGCCGCGGCGCAGTGCGCTGGGACATCGCGAAGACGCTCGCGCCCGGCATCGTGCTCGGCTCGCTGCTCGGCGCGCAGGTCACCGCCGCGCTGCGCGGCGACGTGGTGGCGATCGGGTTCGGCGCATTCGTGGCGCTGATGGCGACCCAGATGCTGGTGGCGCGCGCCGCTCACCCCCACCGCGTGCTGCCCGGCCCGGCTGCGCGCTTCGGCATGGGCACTGCGATCGGCACCGCCTCGGCGCTGGTGGGTGCCGGCGGCGGCTTCATCACGGTGCCGTTCCTCACGCGCGGCAACGTGAGGATCCACGAGGCGGTGGCCACCAGCGCGGCATGCGGCTTCCCGATCGCACTGGCCGGCACCGCCGGCTACGTCTACGCCGGCTGGGGGCTGAGTCTTCCGGACGGAACACTCGGCTACGTGAACCTGCCGGCGCTCGCCGCGATCGTCGTCGCCAGCGTGCTCACCGCCCCGCTCGGGGCGAAGGTCGCGCACGCGATGGACGTGCGCGCGCTGCGCAAGCTGTTCGCAATGCTGCTCTACGTGCTGGCCGTCTACATGCTGTGGAAGGGGCTTGCGCTGTAGCGTTCGCGCAGCACGTTCTTCTGCACCTTGCCCATCGTGTTTCGCGGCAACTCGTCGGCGACGAACACGCGCCTGGGCACCTTGAAACCGGCGATCCTCGCCTTCAGTGCCGCGACGATGGCGGCCTCGTCCGGGCGAGCGCCCGGTTCCGGCACCACCACCGCCACGATCGCCTCGCCGAAGTCGCGATGCGGCACGCCGACGACTGCCGACTCGGCCACGCCGTCCATCTCGTCGAGGTACGACTCGATCTCCTTCGGATAGACGTTGTAGCCGCCGGTGATGATCACGTCCTTGCTGCGCCCGACGATCGCCAGATAGCCGTTGGCGTCCCACTGGCCCATGTCGCCGGTGCGAAAGAAACCGTCGTCGGTGAACTCCTCGCGCGTCTTCTCGGGCATGCGCCAGTAGCCGCCGAATACGTTCGGTCCGCGCACCTGGATCGCACCGATCTCGCCGGTGCCGCAATGCCTGCCCTGCTCGTCGACCACGCGCACCTGCACGCCCGGCAGCGGCAGACCGACCGTGCCCGGCACGCGGTTGCCGTCGTACGGATTGGAGGTCAGCATCACCGTCTCGCTCATGCCGTAGCGCTCGAGGATTCGCTGGCCGGCGCGCTTCTCGAACTGCCGGAACGTATCGGCCAGCAGCGGCGCGGAACCCGACACGAACAGGCGCACATTGCGGCACACCTGGCGGTCGAGGCCCGGCTCGTCGAGCAGGCGCACGTACATCGTCGGCACGCCCATGAATACGGTCGCCTGCGGCAGCAGCCGCAGCGCCTCCTTCGCGTCGAACTTCGCGCGCCAGATCATCGTGCTTCCCGACAGCAGCGCCCCGTGGATCGCGACGAACAGGCCGTGCACGTGGAAGATCGGCAGCATGTGCAGCAGCACGTCGCCGGCGCGCCAGCGCCAGTACTGGTGCAACACGCGCGCGTTGCTGCCGATGTTGCCGTGCGAGAGCATCGCCCCCTTGCTGCGACCGGTGGTGCCCGAGGTGTAGAGGATGACCGCCAGTTCGTCGGCGCGACTGCACACCGTCGCAAAGCGGTCAGGCTCACGCGCCGCCGCCTCGAGCAGCGTGCCGCTGCGATCGTCGCCGAGCGTGAACACGTGCGGCACGCCGCGGCGTCGCGCCAGCGGCTCGATCCACGCGAGATTGGCGGGGCTGCACACGAACACTGCGGGCTCGGCATCGCCCACGAAATAGTCGATCTCGTCGGCACGGTAGGCACTGTTCAGCGGCAGGAAGACGTAGCCCGCGCGCAGCGTGGCCAGATACAGCAGCATCGCCTCGGGCGACTTCTCCACCTGCACCGCCACGCGCGCGCCTGCGGGCAGCGCCAGCCGTGCCAGCAGGTTGGCAAGCATCGCGCTGGCGCGCTCGACGTCGTTCCAGCTGTAGCGCAGCTGCGGCCCGGCGTCGATGCAGCATCGCTGCCGGTCGGCTGGAAAGCCGCCTGCAAGCAGCGTGTAGACGTTGTGGTCGTCGCGCACGGTCATGGTTGCCTCGACCCGGTCGGGGCCCTTGCCGCCGGCGCCACTAGCGCCGTCCCGGCCCGGCGGCGCCCGGGCCCGGACGACGGGCCCACGCGAACAGCGCGATTCCCGCCGCGAACATCGGCAGGCACAGCCACTGACCCATCGTCATGCCCATCGCCGGCAAGCCGAGGAACGAATCGGGCTCGCGCGCGAACTCGGCGAGGAAACGAAACACCGCGTAGCCGATCAGGAACAGCCCCGACACCGAGCCGGCCGGCCGCGGTCGGGCCGAGAACCACCAGAGCAGCGCGAACAGGGCCAGGCCCTCGCCCGCGAACTGGTAGAGCTGCGACGGATGGCGTGGCAGCGCGTCGACCTGCGGAAAGACCATCGCCCACGGCACGTCGGTGGGCCTGCCCCACAGCTCGCCGTTGATGAAGTTGCCCATCCGTCCCGCGGCCAGGCCGATCGGCACCAGCGGCGCGACGAGATCGATCACCGGCCAGAAGTCGCGGCCACGGCGCCGACAGTACAGCCAGATCGCGACGATCACGCCGATCAGCCCACCGTGGAACGACATGCCGCCCTGCCACACCGCGAGGATCTCCAGCGGGTGGCCCAGGTAGTAGCCCGGCTTGTAGAACAGCGCATAGCCGAGGCGACCGCCCGCGACGACGCCGATCGCTCCCCAGAACAGCAGGTCCTCGAGATCGCGCTGGCCCAGGCCGCTCGCGCCGGCGAACGCCGGCTGCCTCAGCCGCCATCGCCCGAGCAGGAAGAACGCGGCGAATGCCAGCAGGTACATCAGCCCGTACCAGCGAACCGCGACCGGGCCGAGGCTGAACGCTATGGGGTCGAACTGGGGATGGACGAGCATCGGCGGCGGAGGATCGATTTTCGCCGGCTATTCTTGCACGCCGGGGCGCGGCCCGACCTGCGCTGCGGCCCGACGTGGGGTGCGGACATCGCCCGCGCGCGGGCTACCCGGCTGCATAATCAGCAGAGCATCGTTCCAGGAGGCTTCCGATGAAGGGCGACAAGAAGGTCATCGAATGGCTCAACAAGCAGCTCAAGAACGAGTTGACTGCAATCAATCAGTACTTCCTGCACTCACGCATTTTCGGCCACTGGGGCCTGCCGGGGCTCGAGAAGATGGAGTACGACGAGTCGATCGGCGAAATGAAGCACGCCGATGCGCTGATCAAGCGCATCCTGCTGCTCGATGGGCTGCCCAACGTGCAGGACCTTGGCAAGGTCAACATCGGCGAAAGCACCGAAGAGATCCTGAATGCCGACCTGGCGCTCGAGCGCAACGTGCTGACCACGGTCAAGAGTGGCATCGCCCACTGCGAGAGCGTCGGCGACTACGTGTCACGCGAACTGCTGGTGGAGATCCTCGAAGACTCCGAGGAGCACGTCGATTTCCTGGAGACCCAGCTGGAGCTGGTCGGCAAGGTCGGCCTGCAGAACTACCAGCAAACGCACATGGGCGGTTCGGCTTCCTGAGGCGACTCGCGCCGGGAGCCGACGAGGCGGCGATTCACGCGCAGGCGCAGCGCACCTCGGCGTCAGAAGCTCCGTTGGCGGCGGCGTGCCGGTCGATCAGCTCGCGCACCTGGCGAGAACACTTGCCGCAGCACTCGCCGGTGCCCAGTTCGGCACGCACCTGCAGCAGCGAACTGGCGCCCTGGCTGACGACCGCCTGGATCTGTCGGTCGGAGACTGCGCGGCAAATGCAGACAATCATCGGGGTCGTGGCCGAGGCCTTGGTTAACAACAGGAATCGTTATCGTTAAGATTACATCGACTTCCGGCACGGCGCAAGAGGTCGTGCCTTCTCCCTTCGCACTTCCCACTTCCCCCTTCCCCATCCCCCTCCTCATGACCGCCACCCGCCGCAGCCGCAACATCACCGAGGGCGTCGCCCGTGCACCGAACCGCTCGATGTACTACGCGCTTGGCTACAAGCGCAGCGACTTCGCCAATCCCATGATCGGCGTGGCCAACGGCCACAGCACGATCACGCCGTGCAACGCCGGCCTGCAGACGCTGGCCGACGCTGCGGTCGCGGCGATCAGCGCAGCCGGCGCCAATCCCCAGGTGTTCGGCACGCCAACCATCTCCGACGGCATGGCGATGGGCACCGAGGGCATGAAGTACTCGCTGGTCTCGCGCGAGGTGATCGCCGACTGCGTGGAGACCTCGGTGCAGGGCCAGTGGATGGACGGCGTGATCGTCATCGGCGGCTGCGACAAGAACATGCCCGGCGGCATGATGGGAATGCTGCGCGCCAACGTGCCGTCGATCTACGTGTACGGCGGCACCATCAAGGCCGGCCACTGGAAGGGCAAGGACCTGAACATCGTGTCGGTGTTCGAGGCGGTGGGCGAGTTCTCGCACGGACGCATGTCCGAGGAGGACTTCTGCGGCATCGAGGAGAACGCGATCCCCGGCACGGGTTCGTGCGGCGGCATGTACACCGCGAACACGATGTCCTCGTCGTTCGAGGCGCTCGGCATGAGCCTGCTCGGCTCCTCGACGATGGCCAACCCCGACCCGGAGAAGGTCGAGTCGACCGCCGAGTCGGCGCGCGTGCTGATCCGCGCGGTTCAGAACGACCTCAAGCCGCGCGACATCGTCACGCGCAAGTCGATCGAGAACGCGGTGGCGCTGATCATGGCGGTGGGCGGCTCGACCAACGCGGTGCTGCACTACCTGGCGATCGCGCACGCCGCAGGCGTCGAGTGGTCGATCGGCGATTTCGAGCGCGTGCGCAGGCGCGTGCCGGTGCTCTGCGATCTCAAGCCCTCGGGCAAGTACCTCGCCACCGACCTGCACCGCGCCGGGGGCATTCCGCAGGTGCTCAGGATCCTGCTCGACGCAGGCGTGGTGCACGGCGACTGCATCACGATCACCGGGCACACGCTCGCCGAGGAGTTGCGTGGCGTGCCGGTCGCGCCGCGTGCCGACCAGGACGTGATCTTTCCGATCGACAAGGCGCTGTACAAGCAAGGCCACCTCGCGATTCTGCAGGGCAACCTGTCGCCCGAGGGCAGCGTGGCCAAGATCACCGGGCTGAAGAACCCGGTGATCACCGGCCCGGCACGCGTGTTCGACGACGAGCAGAGCGCGCTGGCCGCGATCCTCGACGGCCGCATCGTGGCCGGCGACGTGATGGTGCTTCGCTATCTCGGCCCGCGTGGTGCACCCGGCATGCCCGAGATGCTCGCCCCCACCTCGGCGCTCGTCGGCGCGGGGCTCGGCGAGTCGGTGGGCCTCGTCACCGACGGACGCTTCTCGGGCGGAACCTGGGGCATGGTGGTGGGACACGTCGCGCCCGAGGCTGCCGCCGGCGGCCCGATCGCGCTGGTGCGCGAAGGCGATTCGATCACCATCGACGCGCACCGACTGGTGCTGCAGTTGCACGTCGACGACGCCGAACTCGCGCGGCGCAAGACCGCATGGCAGGTCCCGGCGCCGCGCCACACGCGCGGCGTGCTCGCCAAGTTCTACAAACTCGCGTCCAGCGCGAGCCGCGGAGCGGTGCTCGACGATTTCTGAGGCGGAAGGCCGGCGCGCCACGCGAAGCGGCGGCGGCGCGCGACGTCGCTGCGCCGGTTCAGCCGCGTGCGCCCTTGCCGGCCTTGCCGGAGCGGTCTGCCGGTCCTTGCGGACCGAACCGCGCTTCGACCCGTTCCTTGCGCAGCTTCGCGTACTGGTCTTCGACCGCCTTGCGCCGATCCAGCCCGAACAGCGGCTCGATCAGTTCGAACCATGCGAACGCGAGCGCCAGCGGCAGCAGGATCCACCACCACGACCATTGCGCCATCGGGCCGATCTCCAGCCACTTCAGGGCGATGAGCAAGGCTCCTATCCAGACGAAAGGCATGTCGCGAAAGCGCTGCGAAAGGGAAAACCCAATGTGCCGCAGCGCGACACCCCCGTGTGCCGCGGTCGGCCGGACGGCAACGCGGGGGGTGTCAACGGCGGCACATCCGGGGCGTTAATGACTCAACGAACCGATCGACCGGTCCGGTCACTCTCTCTTCCTGGAGCCCCAATGACGAAGATTTCTTCCCTTACGCTCGCGTTGGCCCTGGCCTTCACCTCGGGAACCGCACTGGCCAGCGCCGAACTGGCCAAGGCCAAGGATGAAAACAGTCGGCGGGCGATGGCGTTGCTGACGCGACAGGCGCAGGATCTGAAAATCCGGGTCGTGGCCGCCGGGGTCTCCACGGCACCGCAGATGGCCAGCATCTGGCAGTTCGGCGTGACTCTGGTCCAGGGCAACATGGTTGCGGAATCCGGACCGAAAATGGATTTTGATTTCAAGCAATACGCGGGCTGATGATTCAGCCTTCCGACCCATTCATGAATCAGGCTGGCGGATGAGAAACATGGCGTCGCCGTAGCTGAAAAACCGGTAGCGTCGTTCGACGGCATGGCGGTAGGCATTGAGAATTTCGGCATGACCGGCGAAGGCCGATACCAGCATCAGCAGGGTGGATTCCGGTAGGTGGAAGTTGGTGATCAGCGCGTCCACGACGCAGAAGCGGTAACCAGGGTGGATAAAGATCCGGGTTTCGCCACGCCAGGACTGAATCTCGCCATTGCGGGCGGCGGTTTCCAGGGCCCGCGTCACCGTGGTGCCGACCGCGATGATCCGGCCGCCGCGAGCCCGGGTGGCGCGAATTCGCGCGCAAGTCTCCTCGCCGACTTCAACCCACTCCGCATGCATGACGTGC
>CAZBTE010000008.1:0-22074 GCA_964494665.1 uncultured Limnobacter sp. | reverse complement strand
GCCTGCTCGAGACCGCGCTGGGCGCGCGCGCCGGTCGGCCCGTCGAACTGCGCGCAAGCCGCGCCGACGACGGCGAGAGGCGGTACTGGGCGGACCTGCCGGTCGATGGAGCGACGGTTCGGGTCGGCTTTCCGGACAGCCGGGTCGACGTCCAGCCCTGGCTCGCGATGGTGCTGATCCTGTCGGTCGGGACGATCGTCGCGCTGATCACGTCGGCGTGGCTCGCACGCTGGCTGATCGCGCCGCTGACCCGGCTCGCGACGGCGGCCAAGGGCATCGGGCAGGGGCGCCGCCCCGATCCGCTGCCCGAGACGGGGCCGACCGAACTCGCCGCGCTGGCGCGCGAGTTCAACCGGATGAGCGAACAGGTCGAGGAGCTGCTCGCGAACCGCACGACGCTGCTGGCCGGCATCTCGCACGACCTGCGCACGCCGCTGGCGCGCATCCGGCTCGCACTGGGGATGCTGTCGGAGAAGCCGGAGCACGAACTGTTCGATCGGGTGATGCACGACATCGAGGGCATGAACCAGCTGATCGCGCGCTGCCTCGAGGTGAGCCGCGACTTTGCCGAGAAGGATGCGGTCGACTTCGACCTCTGCGACCTGCTCGCCGAGGTGGCCGGCGAGTACAGCGAGGCGGGCGCCGACATTCGCGGGCGCAAGGGACCCGAATGCCGGGTGCGCGCGCGTCCGCTGGCGCTCAAGCGCATCCTGTCCAACCTCGTCGACAACGCGCTGCGCTACGGCGGCGGGCAATCGGTCGATATCGAGTACAGGTTGACTGACGGCCGCGTCGACATCTGCGTGATGGACCGAGGCCCGGGCCTTCCGGACGACCAGCGCGAGTCGGTGTTCCAGCCGTTCTATCGGTTGGAACCGTCGCGCAACAACCGCACCGGCGGCAGCGGGCTCGGGCTGGCGATCGTTCGCCAGCTCGCAGACGCCAACGGCTGGAGTGTCGACCTCGCGCCGCGCCCGGGCGGCGGCACGGTCGCCTGCGTACGCGTGCCGCTGGAAGACAGCGCGGCCGTCCCGGCGGCCTGAACCGGCGCGAGCGGGCCAGGGTTGCGCAATCGCCGGCCGTCCTGCGCACTTCACAGTGCCTTGTGCATCCACTACCATGGATGCAGACAGACGCCCCTCCCGACGACTGCCAGGGTACTGCGCTGGGGCGCAACAAGAACCAGGAGGGGACCATGGCCGGCAATGCGCCCGGCATACCGGTGATCGCCGATCTCGGCGCCATCATCAGGACGCTCGATCGCCGCGGGCGCCTGGTGCGGGTGCGCTCGGAAGTCGATCCCGCGTACCAGCTCGCGTCGATCGCCGCACAGTTCGAAGGCAAGCCGCAGGCAGTGCTGTTCGAGAAGGTGCGCGGCAGCCGCTATCCGGTGTTCACCGGGCTGTACTGGTCGCGCGAGCTGCTCGCCGACCTGTTCGGCCGCCCGGAGCACGCGCTGCCGCAGCACGTATCGCAGTGCATCCGCGACTGGCAACAGCGCCCGGTCGCGCCGGTGGTGGTCGACAGCGGTCCGGTGCTGCAGGTCACCGAACAGGCAGTGGATCTGTCGAAGTTGCCGGTGCCGGTTCACGCGGAAGGAGACGGCGGCCCGTATTTCGACGCCGCGGTCGTCATCGCGCGCGATCCGGAGACCGGCGTGCGCAACGCGTCGATCCAGCGTTTCATGGTGGTGGGCAAGGACCGGCTGGCGATCAACATCGATGCCGGCCGGCACCTCGAGACCTACCTGGCCAAGGCCGCCGGCCTGGGCCAGCCGCTGCCGTTCACGCTGAACGTCGGCGTCGGGCCGGGGCTGCATTTCTGCGCCGCCACGCCAGCCGAGGCGGCGCCGATCGACACCGACGAGCTGGGCATCGCCAGCGAATTCCACGGCGAGCCGCTGCAACTGGTGCGCGGCACGACGTCGCCGGTCGAAATGGTCGCGCACGCGATGTTCGCGCTCGAGTGCGAGATGGTGCCGGGCGAGCTGCACGACGAAGGGCCGTTTGCCGAGGTGACCGGCTACTACGCCACCGTCGCCCCGCGCCCGCTGGTGCGCGTGAAGCGCATCCACCGCCGCCGACAGCCGGTGTTCCAGACCATTCTCTCCGGCGTCGAGGTATTCAACTCGGTCGGGCTGCTGGGCGAGGCGAACGTGCTGGCGCTGATGCAGAAACAGGTTCCCGGCGTGAAGGACGTCTACTTCTCGCACGGCGGCTGCGGCTTCTACCACGCGGTCGTGCAGATCGCGCAGAAGCGCGCCGGCTGGTCGAAGCAGGCGCTGATGGCAGCCTTCGCGGCGTTCCCGCCGCTGAAGATGGTCACCGTCGTCGACGACGACGTCGACATCCGCGACCCGGCCGACATCGAGTGGGCGATGGCCACCCGGCTCGATCCGGTGAAAGGAATCATGGTCGTCGACAACGTATTCGGACATGGGCTCAATCCGTCGTTCCCCAACTACCTCGGCGCCAAGGTAGGGTTCGACGCCACGCGCCCGTACCCGCACACTCCGAACTACGAACGCGCGCGCGTGCGGCCGGGCACGCTCGAAGGACTCGACCTGGTTATTCCGGCGACCACGAACCGACAACAGTGAGGTGAAACCATGAACCGCTTGAAGTCGCTCCCGACGTTCGCGTCCCGTCTCGCCTCGGTGGGCGCGGTCGCATCGCTGCTGGCCGGCGCCGTCGCGCTGACAGCCCCACCGGTCGCGCAAGCGGCCGAGATCAACCTCACCTACGCGTTCTTCGCGCCGGCCGGCACCTTCCCCGGCAGGCAGATGGCCCATTGGGCCGAGCAAGTGAGCAAGCGCACCAACGGAAAGGTGGCGGTGAAGACCTTCCCGGGCGGCACGCTGCTGGGCGCACGCGAGATGTACGACGGTGTCAGCAAGGGCGTCGCCGACATCGGCCTGGGCGCGCCGTCCTACGATCCGGGGCGCTTCCCGCTCACGTCGGGCATGTCGCTGCCGCTGAGCTTCCCCGACGCCACGGTCGCCAGCCGCGTGCTGTGGGAGATCACGCGCGAGTTCCAGCCGAAGGAGTTCGAGAACTACAAGGTGATCGCGATGTTCACCACCGAGCCCGGCTACATCCAGTCGCGCAAGCCGGCCGGCAGCGCCGCCGAGCTCGCCGGCATGAAACTGCGCGCGGCCGGCACCGGCGTGCCGGTGCTCAAGGCGCTGGGCGCCGCGCCGGTCGGCATGCCGATGCCCGAGGTGCCACAGTCGGTGCAGACCGGGGTGATCGACGGCACGATGACTTCGCGCGAAGTGCTGCAGGACTTCAAGCTCGCCGAGACGCTGAAGTACGTGACCGACTACCCGACCGTCGTGGTCACGTTCGCCGCGGTGATGGACCGCAAGCGCTTCGACGCGCTGCCCGCAGACGTGAAGAAGGTGATCGAGGATCTCGGCCCCGAAATGGCGGTCTGGACCGGCCAGTACCACGACAAGCAGAACGTCGGCGGCGCGCTCGAATGGGCCAAGCGCGAGCACAAGCTGCAGATCGTCCCGCTGTCTGCGCAGGAGCGCGCGGCGTGGGATGCCAAGCTCGCGCCGATGCAGGACGAGTGGATCAAGGAGATGAGCGCCAAGGGCCTTCCGGCCGAGAAGTACCTGGCCCGGGCGCGCGAACTGCGTGACCAGTTCATGAAGCGCTGAAACGGCCCGCACCGCTCATGCAAGCGCTGGAGAAGTTCAATCGCTGGCTGAACGGGGGGCTGGCCTGGGTGGCCGGCCTCGCGCTCATCGCGATGATGCTGTTCACGGTCGGCGACATGGTGCTGCGCGGGCTGGGGCGCCCCGTGGCCGGCTCCTACGAAATCATCGGCTGGCTCTCGGCAGGAGCGATGGCGCTGGCGCTCGGCTACACGCAGCTGCATCGCGGCCACGTCGCCATCGATCTCCTGACGACCCGCCTGGGCGGTCGATCACGCGCCGCCATCGAGCTCGTGACCACCCTGCTCGCGCTGCTGCTGTTCGCGGCGGTGGCCTGGTACCTGGCGCGTTACGGCCGGGTGCTGCACCAGACCGGTTCGCTGTCGGAAACACTGAAGGCCATCGTCTATCCGTGGGTCTACGTGGTCGCTGCAGGCGCAGCCGGCCTGGCACTCGCGCTGCTGGTCGATTTCCTGAAGTCGGCGATGCGCCTGAAGGCGACGTTGGCAGCCCCCGCACGCCGATAGACACATGATGGCCCGCCAATGGCCGGGCGGCCATGGTGTCTGGCCGGCAATCCCGACGGATTTCGTGGCGGCATCGGGCCGCTAGAACAAGGACAACGATGGACCCGGTCACGATCGCCGTCATCGGCCTGGCACTGATGTTCGCGTTGATGCTGTTCGGCATGCCGATCGGCTTTGCGATGCTGCTGGCCGGCGTGCTCGGCAACGCCTACCTGCTGTCGGTCCCTGCCGCGACACACCTGATGTCGACCAACGTCTGGGACCAGTTCTCTTCGTACGGGCTGAGCGTGGTGCCACTGTTCGTGCTGATGGGTCAGTTCGCGTACCGCGCCGGCATTACCGAGCGCCTGTACGACGCCGCCTACAAGTGGTTCGGACGCATGCCGGGCGGGCTGGCCTGCACCACGATCACCGCCAGCGCCGGCTTCTCGGCGATCTGCGGCTCGAATTCGGCCACCGCGGCGACGATGGGCACGATCGCGCTGCCGGCGATGCGCCGCTACGGCTACCACCGCGCGCTCGCCACCGGCGCCGTGGCGGTCGGCGGCACGCTCGGCGTGGTGATTCCGCCCAGCGTCGTGATGATCGTGATCGCGGTGCAGACCGAGCAGTCGCTGCTGCGCCTGTTCCTGGCAGGCATCGTCCCCGGGCTGATCCTGACCGCGCTGTTCCTGGCGACCGTGCTGGTGATGTGCCTGCGCAAGCCCGAGCTCGGCCCGCCGGGACCGGCGACGTCGATGAAGGAGAAGCTCGCCTCGCTGTCGGGGGTGATCGAGACGCTGATCCTGTTCATGCTGGTGATCGGCGGCCTCTACGTCGGCTGGTTCACGCCTACCGAGGCCGGCGCCGCCGGCGCCTTCGGCGCGATGGTCGTCGGGCTGGTGCGGCGGCGCCTGTCGCTGAAGGAGATCGTGCTGTCGGCCAGCGAGACCTTGCGCATCTCGGCGATGGTGGTGTTGCTGATCACCGGCGCGGTCCTGTTCGGCCGCTTCCTCACCGTGTCGCGGCTGCCGTTCGAACTGGCCGACTGGGCTGCGGCGCTGCCGGTGCCACCGCTCGTCATCATGATGGTGGTCGTGCTGATCTACCTGGTAGGCGGCGCGTTGATGGACGCGCTCGGTTTCCTGGTGGTGACCGTGCCGATCTTCTTCCCGATGGCCATCGCACTCGGCTACGACCCGGTCTGGTTCATCATCGTCCTGACCGTCGTGACGACGATGGGAGCGGTGACGCCGCCGGTCGGCGTCAACGTGTTCATCGTCAACGGGCTGTCACCCGACGTGCCGATCCACGTGATCTTCCTCGGCGTCATGTACTTCATGCTGGCGTACGTGGCGTGCCTGGCGCTGATGTGGATCTTTCCCCAGACGGTGCTGTACCTGCCTAACGCGTTGCTGTAGCGCCCGCTCCGAGGTAGGTCTCGACGACCCGTGCATCGCGTGCAAGCTCGGCGGCTGACCCTTCGAGCGCGATCTCTCCGGTTTCGAGGACGTAGCCGTAGTCGGCCACTTCGAGCGCGGCACGCGCGTTCTGCTCGACCAGCAGGATCGTGACGCCGGTCTCGCGCAGGCGGTCGATGGTGGCGAAGATGTCGCGCACGATCAGCGGGGCCAGGCCCAGGCTCGGCTCGTCGAGCAGCAGCAGCCGCGGCTCGCCGATCAGCGCACGGGCGATCGCCAGCATCTGCCGCTCGCCGCCGGACAGCGTTCCCGCAAGCTGCGTGCGCCGCTCCTTCAGGCGCGGGAACATCTCGTAGACCCGCGCCAGGCCGTCGTCGGATCGGCGCCGGCGCCCGCGCAGCCGCCACCCACCGAGCAGCAGGTTGTCTTCCACCGGCATGGTGCCGAACAACGCGCGCGTCTCGGGCACCAGCGCCATGCCGCGCGCGACACGCTCCTCGAGCGCGGCGTCGCCCAGGTCATGCCCGTCGTACTCGATCGTCCCGCGCGAGGGCAGCACCCTCATCAGTGCGTTGAGCAGCGTCGACTTGCCGGCGCCGTTCGGGCCGATCACGGTGACGACGCTGCCACGCGCCGCGCGCAACGACACCCCGAGGAGCACCTCGGCCTTGCCATATCCGGCGTGAAGGTCTTCCACGCGCAACAGATCGGCGGGCATCGCGCGCGCCATCAGTGTTCGGTGCCGAGGTAGGCGGCACGCACCGCCGGACTGGCCTGCACCTCGGCCGGCGTGCCTTCCATCAGCTTGGTGCCGAACTCCATGACGACGACCCGGTCGGTCAGCTTCATCACGAAGTCCATGTCGTGCTCGACCAGCAGCAGGCTCATGCCCTCGGCCTTGAGCTGGCGCAGCACCTCGGCCAGCGCCTGCTTCTCGAGGTGACGCAGGCCCGCGGCGGGTTCGTCGAGCAACAGCAGCACCGGATCGGCACACAGCGCGCGCGCGATCTCCATCAGCCGCTGCCGGCCCAGCGCCAGGTTGCCGGCGGGCTCGTGCATCTGGTCGGCCATGCCGATGCGCGCGAGCTGCCGCTCGGCCTCGGCGAACAGCTGCCGCTCCTCGGCGCGATCCAGGCGCAGCATCGCGCGCAGCGCGCCGACCCGGCCACGCTGGTAGGCGCCCAGCGCAACGTTCTCGAGCACGCTCATCTCGGGCATCATGCGCACGTGCTGGAACGTTCGCGAGATGCCGCGTCGCGCGATCTCGCGCGAGCGCAGCGCGGTGATGTCGTCGCCGCGAAAGCGCACCGTGCCGGCGCTCTTGGCCAGTACGCCGGTGACCAGATTGAACAACGTGGTCTTGCCGGCGCCGTTCGGACCGATCAGGCCCACGATCTCGCCGGCGCCGATGGTGAAGCCGACGTCGTTGACTGCGGTCAGTCCACCGAACTGCTTGCGCACCGTGTCGAGCTCGAGCAGCCGCTCGCCGGGCGCCGGCCTCGCGCGCACGGAAAGCGCCGGCGCACCGTCCCAGTTGCGCACGCGCACGGGCGCGGGCATCCATGACGACACGAACGGCCACAGTCCGCGCGGTGCGTACTTCAGCACCAGCACCAGCGCAATGCCGAACACGATGATCTCGAAGTTGCCGGTGGTGCCGGTCAGCCGCGGCAGGAGCACCTGGAGCTGGTCCTCGATCAGCTTGACCACCGTCGCGCCGGCAAACGCGCCCCACACGCTGCCCACGCCGCCGATCACCGCCATGATCAGGTACTCGATGCCCCACTTGATGCCGAACGGCGACGGATTGACGGTGCGCTGGAAGTGCGCGAACAGCCAGCCCGAGACGGCTGCCAGCAGCGCGGCGATCACGAACACCTGCACCTTGTAGCGGAACGTCGAGATGCCCATCGCCTCGGCCATCAGCACGCCGCCGTTCAACGCGCGGATCGCGCGCCCCGGACGCGAGTCGAGCAGGTTGATCAGCGCCAGGGCCGCGGCCAGCGCGGCGATCCAGATCGGGTAGTAGAGGTTGCGGCCAGCGGTGAAGTCGATGCCGGCCAGTCCGAGCGGCGGCACGCCGAGGATGCCGTCGAACTTGCCGAGCCATTCCATGTTGGCCATCGAGTAGTTCAGCGCCAGGCACCAGGCGATCGTCGCCAGCGGCAGGTAATGGCCGCTCATGCGCAGCGTGACCCAGCCCAGCACCAGCGCGCTGATGCAGGTCAGCGCAAGCCCGATCGGCAGGTTCAGCCATGGCGACAGGCCATGCACGGTGGAGAAGTACGCCGTCGCATAGGCGCCGATGCCGACGAAGGCCGCCTGGCCGAACGACGTGAGACCCGCGACGCCGGTGAGCAGCACCAGCCCCATCGCCACCAGCGCGTACAGCCCGATGTAGTTGGCCTGGGTGATCCAGAATTCCGGCACGGGAAGCAGCGGCAGCACCGCCACGAACGCGACGAAGGCGGCCGGGATCAGCATGCGCCCCGGCAGCCGGCCGGCCGGCCGCGCGCGAACGACCGATGCCACGCCGCTATTCCTCATCGGTGTGCAGGTCGCGCATCGAGCGCCACAACAGCACCGGAACGATGAGCGTGAACACGATCACTTCCTTGAACGCGCTGGCCCAGAACGAACTGAACGCCTCCAGCACGCCGACCAGCAGCGCACCGGCCAGCGCCGCCGGGTAGCTGGCCAGTCCGGCGAACACGGCAGCCACGAAACCCTTCAGCCCGATCAGGAAGCCGCTGTCGTAGAACACCGTGGTGGTGGGTCCGATCAGCAGGCCCGAGAGCGCGCCGATGAACGCCGCCATCGTGAACGACAGGCTGCCCGCCGTCTCGCTCGGGATGCCCATCAAGCGGGCACCGAGCGGATTGACCGCAGTGGCGCGCAGCGCCTTGCCGTGCAGCGTGCGCTCGAAGAACAGCCACAGCATCACGATCAGCGCAGCGCTGGCAGCGAGGATGATCAGCGCCTGGCCCGACACCGATACCGGGCCAAGCGCGAAGCGCGCGTCCCAGAACCCCGGATTGCGGAAACCTTCGGCGCCGAAGAAGAACAGCCCCAGGCCGGTGAGCGCGAAGTGCACGCCCACCGAGACGATCAGCAGCACCAGCACGCTGGCCTGCGCCAGCGAACGGTATGCCAGGCGGTAGATCAGCGCGCCGAACGGCGTCACCAGCGCCAGCGTCAGCAGCGCCTGCACCGCCAGCGGCGGCTTGCGCGGCGCCAGCCAGATGGCCAGCGCCGACACCGCGAGCGGGAACGCCAGCGTGCGCGCGGCACGCCAGGCCGCGCGCGACGCCGCCCGGCCGGCGCGCAGGTCCTCGACGACGTCGAACAGGGCCGCCAGCCCGGCCAGGCACAGCAGGAACCAGACCGTGCCAGGCACCTGCCCGAGCTGGAACAGGCCGACGGTGAGCGCGCCGAACGCGACGTACTCGCCCTGCGGAATGAAGATCACGCGCGTCACCGCGAACAGCAGCACGATCGCCATGGCCAGCAACGCGTAGATCGCGCCGTTGGTCACGCCGTCGAGCAGCAGGATGGCGGCGATCGACAGGTCCATGCGTCGGCCCGCTCGCGGGACTCGGACGCCAGCGCCGCTACTGCTGGACTTCCCAGTCGCCGTTGACCACTTTCAGCACCACCGCGCTGTCGTTGGTGTAGCCCCAGTGGTCGGTCTTCGTGTAGTTGAGCACGCCCTGCGAGATCGGCAGCGGCCCGAAGCTCTCCATCGCGTCGCGCAGCGCCGCACGGAACTCCCGCGTGCCCGGCTTGCCCTTCTGCATCGCCATCGGCACGACCTTCTGCAGCACCATCAGCGTGTCGAAGGTGTGACCGGCGAACTGGTTGCGCATGCCCGCTCCGTAGGCCTTGTCGTACTGCTGCACGTAGGCCAGCGCGGCCTTCTTCGACGGGTTGGAGTCCGGCAGCTGCTCGGCGATCGTCGCCGGGCCCGAGACGACGTAACCGCCTTCGACGTCCTTGCCGCCAACGCGCATCAGGTCGCGCGTGGCCGCCGCGTGGGTCTGGTAGATCTTGCCCTTGTAGCCGCGCTCGACCAGCGCGCGATGCGGCATCGCGGCGCCCGAACCCGAGGCCACGACCAGGATGGCGTCCGGGTTCGCCGAAACCAGCTTCAGCGCCTGGCCGGTCACGCTGGTGTCGGTGCGCTGGAAGCGCTCGACGGCGCTGACCTTGATCCCGGCCTTCTCGGCGACCGCGCCGAACTCCTTGAGCCAGCTCTCGCCGTAGGCGTCGATGTAGCCGAGGAACCCGACGTTCTTCACGCCGTTCTTCTTCATGTGCGCGACCATCGGGTGCGCGATCACGGTGGCCGAGTGCGCGATGCGGAAGGTCCAGGTGTCCTTGCCCGGCGGCAGCGGCGGCGGCGACAGTGCGATCTGGACCGTGCCCGACTCCGTGGCCACCTCTGCCATCGCCACCGAGATCGGCGTGGTCGAGGAGCCGAGGATCACGTCGACCTTCTCGTCGGTCACCAGGCGGCGCGCGTTCTTCACGCCGGTGGACGGGTCGGTTGCGTCGTCGAGCACGATCATCCTCACCTTTTCTCCGGCGATCGTGTCGGGCCACAGCTTCAGGCCGTTGTTCATCGGGATCCCCAGGCCGGAGGCCGGGCCGGTGAGCGACACCACCACGCCGATGGTGAGTTCGGCGCGCGCGCCCAGCGCCACGCTGGCCAGCACGCCAGCGGCGAAGAGTTTCACGGCGGTCTTCATGCCTTGTCTACCTCCATGTTGCGGGCCTGCGGGCCCTTTGTGATCCGTCCTTCAATCCTTCCGTGGCAGCAGCACGTCGTCGCCGGGCGCGGCGCGGTAGAGCGCCTCGACCAGCGCGGCGCGGTTGCGCAGCACGGCCCGCTGGTTGAGCGAGCCCTTGTCGGTGATCTCGTCGCGGTCGATCGACGGCGGCACCGCCATCAGGAGCGCGCGCGCAACGCGGCTCGCGCTGCCGGTGCCCTCGCGCCACATCCGGCCGAGCAGTGCCTGGAACGCCGTACGCACTGCCCGATGGCGCAGCACGTCGGCAGGCGCAGCATCCGGCGCCAGGCCGGCCAGCGCGCGGCATTCGTCCAGCCGCGGAAATAGCAGAACGCCCACCTCGTCGCGGTCGATGCCGGTGATCACCGCGTCCTGCACGTACGGCGCACCGGCTGCGACGATGCGCGCGCGCAGCGGGCCGACGCTGACGAAAGTGCCGGTGGCGAGCTTGAAGTCCTCGGCGATGCGCCCGTCGAACAGCAGGCCCTGTTGCCGATCATGCGGGTCGACCCACTTGACCGCGTCGCCGGTGCAGAAGTAGCCCTCCTCGTCGAAGGCTCGCGCGCTGACCTCGGGCAGGCGCCAGTAGCCAGGCATCACGTGCGGGCCGCGGAACCGGATCTCGGTCTTGCCGTCGACCTGCGCCAGCTTGACCTCGACGCCGGCGTTCGGCAGGCCGACATGGCCGGAGCGAACCTCGCCGGCGCGCAGCGCGAAGGTGCACGACGGCGCGGTCTCGGTCATGCCCAGCGAGGTGAACATCGGGATGCGTTCGCCGACGGTCTGTTCGGCGATCCGGTCGAGTTCGTCCCACACCGGTTGCGACAGGCCGGCGCCCGCGTACATGAACGCCTTCACCCGCCTGAACAGCGACTCGCGCAGCGACGCGTCGTCGCGCATTGCGGCGACGATCTCCTCGAAGCCCTTGGGCACGTTGAAGTAGACGGTCGGGGAGATCTCGCGCAGGTTGCGCAGCGTCTCGCCGATGCCCTGCACGGTCGGCCTGCCGTCGTCGATGTACAGCGTGCCGCCGTTGTAGATGGTGATGCCGACGTTGTGGTTGCCGCCGAAGGTGTGGTTCCAGGGCAGCCAGTCGACCAGCACCGGCGGTTCGTCGGCCAGGAAGGCCAGGCCCTGGCGGATCATCTGCTGGTTCGCGCACAGCATCCGGTGCGTGTTGATCACGCCCTTGGGCACGCGCGTCGAGCCGGAGGTGAACAGGAACTTGGCGATCGTGTCGGGCCCGACCTGCGCGTGCGCAGCGTCGACGCCCGAGCCCGCCGTGGTGGCGAGCAGCGCCTCGAACGGCGTGACGGCGCGCCCTTCGATGCTTCCTTCGGCGAGCACCAGTTCGACGTCGGGGTCGACCGTCGCACGAATCGCAGCCGCGTATTCGGGACCGGAGGCGAACACCAGACCCGGCGTCAGCGAACCGAGAACGTGGCGCAGCTTGCCGTAGTCCTGCGACAGCAGCGAATAGGCAGGCGAGACCGGCGCGTAGGGCACGCCGGCCCACATCGCGCCGAGCGCGAGCGTCAGGTGCTCGAGGTCGTTGCCGGAGAGGATCGCGAGCGGGCGCTGCGCCGACAGCCCGCGATCGAGCAACGCCTGGCCGATTGCGCGAGCGCGCGCGATCATCTGCGCGTAACCGATGTGCCGCCACTCGCCGCCGCGCTCGCGGCGCGCTGCGAGCGCGCGTGCGGGCGCCTCGCGCGCCCAGTACTCCAGCGGGTCGGTGAACCGGTCGGGATACGGCTGCAGCGGCACCGGCGAACGCAGCAGCTCGACGCCCCCGGGCGCTTCGCGATGGTCGACGTCCAGGCAGGCGCCGACGCGAACGGTGCGATAGCGGTTCATGCCGCTCGCCTCCGCGCAGACTGCCATGGCGTTACGAACGCCCGCCGTGCAGGCGCTCGCTCTCCCACTCGGCGAGCGTGCGGCCTTCGTCGACCAGTCGCACCAGCAGCGGCGCCGGCTCCCAGTGCATCGGGCCGAAGCGATCGCGATACTTGACGATGCCCGCGAGCAGGCGCTCCAGGCCGATGGTTCCGGCGTGGAACATCGGTCCGCCGCGATAGCGCGGGAATCCGTACCCGGCGGCCCACACCACGTCGATGTCGCTCGCGCGCATCGCAACGCCTTCCTCGAGGAGTCGGAAGCCCTCGTTGATCAGCGGGTACAGGCAGCGCTCGACGATTTCCTCGTCCGGATGCGCACTCTGCGGGACGTTCAGCTGCCTGGCCCGCGCGCGCAGGATCTCGACCGCCTCGGGATCGTCCAGGCGCGTGCGGCCTTCGTACCGGTAGTAGCCCTTGCCGTTCTTCTGCCCGAGCCGCCCGGCCTCGTACAGCGCGAAATCGGCCTGGTAGTAGGTGGGATCGGGCGGGTACTTGTCGGCGTTGGACTTGTGCACGTTGCCGCCGACCTCGATGCCGGCCATGTCGAACACCGCGAGGATGCCCATCGCCATGCCCCACTTCTCCAGCGCCGTGTCCACCTGGCGCGGCGTGGCGCCTTCCAGCACCATGCGCTCGGCTTCGCGCGCGTAGCCTTCCATCATGCGGTTGCCGATGAAGCCATAGCACACGCGGGCCAGCACCGGCGTCTTGCGCAGCGGCCGCGACAGCTCGAGCGCCGTGCGGATCACCTCCGGCGCCGTGTCCTTCGTCCGCACCACCTCCAGCAACGGCATCACGTTGGCCGGCGAGAAGAAGTGCAGGCCGATCACGTCGGCGGGCCGTCGCACCGCGGTTGCGATCTCCTCGATGTCGAGCGTCGAAGTGTTGGTCGCGAGGACCGCGCCGGGTTTGGCGACAGCGTCGAGCTTCCTGAACACGTCCTGCTTGAGCGCCATGTTCTCGAACACGGCCTCGATGATCACGTCTGCGTCGGCGAGCGCCGCGTAATCGAGCGTGCCCGAGATCAGCGCCATGCGCTGCTGCTTGGCCTGCGGCGCCAGCCGTCCGCGCGCGACCATCGACTCGTAGGTCCTGTCGATGCCGGCGATGCCGCGATCGAGCGCCTCCTGGGCGGAATCGAGCAGCGTCACCGGCATGCCCGCGTTGGCGAAACAGATCGCGATGCCTCCGCCCATGGTGCCGGCGCCGACGATCGCCGCCCGCTTGACCGGGCGCGCCTTCGCGTCGGCCGGGATGTCGGGCACCTTGCGAGTCTCGCGCTCGGCGAAGAACAGGTGCACCAGCGCCTTCGATTCGGTGGTCGCCTTCGCCTCGTTGACCAGCGTGGTTTCGTACTCGAGCCCCTGGTCGAACGGCACGCGCGCCGCGGCCGAGACCGCTTCGATCGCCGTGTGCGCGGCGCGGCGATTCGGGTACCGCTCGTTCGCCTGCGCGGTGAAGCGCGCGAGAACCTCGCCGGTGGCGCTCGCCGGATCGACCTGCAGGTCGCGCGTGCGCCGTGGCGCCCTGCCTTCGGCGGCCAGCCGGCGCGCAAGCGCGGTCGCGGCCGCCAGCACGTCGCCGTCGGCGACCTCGTCGACGAATCCGTATTCGAGCGCGGTCGCGCTGTCGACGGGCCTGCCGCCCACCACCATCTCGAGCGTGCGCGCGACACCGATCAGTCGCGGCATGCGCTGCGTGCCTCCGGCGCCGGGAATGATGCCGAGCGTCACTTCGGGCAGCGCGAAGCGGGTGCCCGGAGCCGCGACGCGGTAGTGGCAGGCGAGCGCGATTTCGAGGCCGCCGCCCATCACGGTGCCGTTCATCGCCGCGACCACCGGGAACGGGAGGTTCTCGATCGAATTGAAGAGCCTGCGGTATTCCTCCTCCCTGGGCGGGCCGGAGAACTCGCCAATGTCGGCGCCCGAGAAGAAGGTGCTGCCGGCACAGGCCAGCACGGCCCCCCGCACGCCGGCGCGTGCCGACAGCGCTGCCACCGCGTCGAACAGCCCGGCGCGCACCGCTGCGTTGATCGTGTTGACCGGGGGATTGTCGACGCGAATGATGGCAATGCCGTCGTCGTCGCCGACGCTTACGACCGGATCGGTCATGGAAGCCTCCTCTTGTCCGGTTTCCGGTGACGGCACGGGAAACCGAAAAATGATTATGATTCATAATCCAATCGGAGGGAAGCAGGACGCCTCCGCGGACTTTCCCGCATCCCGACCATCTTACGGAACGGAAGCAAGACGATGACGACCCGTGGCCTGTTCTGCGCATACGACGATGTCTGGATCCTCGACGGCGTGCGTACGCCTTTCGTCGACTATTGCGGCGCGTTCGGCGAACTCTCGCCGACCGACATGGGCATCAAGGTGGCGCGCGCGGTGCTCGAGCGTTCGGCCGTGGCTCCCACCGACATCGGGGTGGTCATTGCCGGCAACATGGCGCCGGGCGACTTCGACCAGTTCTTCCTGCCGCGGCACGTCGCGCTCTACTCGGGCGTCCCGATGGAAGTGCCCGCGCTGATGGTGCAGCGGATCTGCGGCACCGGCTTCGAGCTGTTTCGCACCGCCGGCGATCACCTCGCGGCCGGGCATGCCGACGCGGTGCTCGTGGTGGGTACCGAATCGATGACGCGCAATCCGATCGCGTCGTTTGCCCATCGCACCGGCTTCAAGCTCGGCGCGCCGGTCGACTTCCGGGACTACATGTGGGAGGCGCTGAACGATCCGGCGACCGGCGTGTCGATGATCGGCACGGCCGAGAACCTTGCGAAGCGCTACCGGATCGGCCGGGCGGAGGTCGACGCGTTCGCCGAGCGTTCGTTCGCCGGGGCGGTCACGGCACAGGCCGACGGTTTCCTCGAAGGCGAGATCGTGCCGGTGACCAGCGAACGCTTCGCGCTCGACGGCTACGAGACGCGCGGCATCCGGCTGCCCCGCACGACTGCGACGGTCGACAGGGACACGCATCCGCGCCCGTCGCCGGCAGAGGTGCTCGCGAAGCTGCGCAGCGTGTTCCCCGACGGGGTGCAGACCGGCGGCAACAGCTCGGCACTGGTCGACGGCGCGGCCGCTGCCGTGGTCGCGAGCGGCGTGTACGCGCGCGGGCGCGAGGCCAGGCCGCTGGCCCGCCTCGTCGCGGGCGCGGTCGTGGGCGTGCCGCCCGAAATCATGGGGATCGGCCCTGCGCCCGCGATCCGGCTGTTGCTGTCGCGCACCGGCCTTTCGCTCGACGACATCGGGCGCTTCGAGATCAACGAAGCGCAAGGGGCACAGATCATCGCGGTCGAGCGCGAGCTCGGACTGGAGCGGGAGCGCCTGAACCCCAACGGCGGCGCCATCGCGCTCGGCCATCCGCTGGCGGCCACCGGCGTGCGCCTCACGATCACCGTGGCACGCGAGATCGCACGGCGCGGTCTGCGCTACGGCATTGCATCGGCGTGCATCGGCGGCGGACAGGGCATCGCGTTGCTGGTGGAGAATCCGCTGCGGGAGCTCTCGTGACCCGAAGCGCATCGCCGCGACCGCGCACCCGGCGGGCCTCTGCCGAAGGTGCGGGCAACGGCACGGCGACCCGGGCGCGCCGTCCCGAACCGCCGGTGGACCAGCAGGCGCTGCAACGGCTGGTGGGCTACCACTGCCGGCGCGCCTACCTGGCGATCTCCGAGCGTTCGCTGGCCTACATGGCCGAACGCAACCTGCGGCCGGCGTCGTATTCGGTGCTTGCCCTGCTGCTGCACAACCCTGGCCTGAGCAGCAGGCAGGTGTGCAAGGTGCTCAGCGTGCAACCGCCCAATCTGGTGGCGCTGGTCGCCGCGCTGGAGGCGCGCGGACTGATCAGGCGCCAGCCCGATCCGGACGACGGCCGTGCCCTCGCGCTGCACCTGACGGCTGCGGGGCGACGGCTCGTGCAGCGCATGGAGCGCGACGTGACGCAGGCCGAAATCGAAGCCACGTCGATGCTGAGCGAATCCGAACGCAGGCTGCTGATCTCGCTGCTGACCCGCATCTACTACCGCGTGGACGCGAAGGCGGACCGCCCCGCGCCGGACGACGGCGCCCCCTCCACTCAGCGAGGCTGATCGGTCCGCCACGCATCACTGCGGCGGCGGCCCCCGTGGCGGATCCTGCTGCGGTTCCGGCTGCGGCGCATGCTGCACTTCGTGCTGCGGCGCATGCTGCACTTCGTGCTGCGGCGCATGCTGCGCGCCCTGCACGGGCGGCGACTCGTGCTCGCGCTCGGCCAACTGGCCCTTGCGATGCAGCCGCTGCGCCCCCACCAGCAGCGCCACCGCGCTCCAGCCGGCCAGCGCCGCGAGCGGCCACGCGAGCAGCCGCGGCCACAGCGCAGCGACCAGCGCCACCACGCCCAGCAGCGCGCCCGCGCTCGCCATCGTCTTGGCCTCGGCCGAGCCGAGCACGCGGCGATTGGCGATCACCGCACCGAACGTATTGCCGACGCGCATCGCACCCGCCGCCAGCTGGCCGGCGCTGCCGCTGGCCCGCGGCCGACGCGGCACGCCGCTGCCAGCGGGGCGCCGGCGCAGGCGGCGCCGTACCGGCGCGTCCACGCGGCGCACGCGATTGTGCTCGACCAGCACGATCTCGGTGGCACGTTCGAGATCGGCGAGGTAGGTCTCCTCCATCTCCTCGGCGAAGGCAGCGTCCTCGGCCGCGATGTCGAGCTCCCAGTTGCCCATCCAGCTGGCGATGTTCAGGTTGCTCGATCCGACGCGTGCCCAGCGGCCGTCCGTCACCGCCGACTTGGCGTGCAGCATCGGCCCGTTCCATTCGTAGACGCGCACGCCCGCCTCGAGCAGCGATCGGTAGCCGCCGCGAGAAACCGCCGACAGCAGCGGGATGTCGCTCGCGCCCGGCACCAGCAGGCGCACGTCCACCCCGTCCATCGCCGCCTGCCGCAGCGCCTGCACGTAGCTCGACGTGCCGACGAAGTAGGCATCGGTCAGCCACAGCGATTCGCGCGCCAGCGCCGCGATCATCTGGTCGAGACGGTACACGCCGGCCACCGAAGGCGTGGTGGCCAGTACACGCAACGCCGCCTGGCCGGCCGGCGCGATGGCCTCGCGCAGCGGCAGTTCGTCGGCGGGAATCGGCGCCCCGGCCTCGGCCCAGGCACGCGCGAACGCGTGGACCACGTCGGCCACCGCGGGCCCGCGCACCTCCACGCCGGTATCGCGCCACGCCCCGGTGCCGCGCCCCGGATCGCCTGCCCACACCTGCCCCACGCACAATCCGCTCACGTAGGCCACCCGGTCGTCCACGCTGAGCGACTTGCGATGGTTGCGACTGATCCAGCCGAGCGGAGCCTCCCAGCGCGGCGGATTGAACGCGCGCACCTCGACGCCGGCTTCGCGCAGGCGCGTCCAGTAGCCGCGCGAGGCGGTGCGCAGGCATCCTAGCCAGTCGTAGATGAACCGCACGCGCACGCCCTGGCGGGCCCGGTCGATCAGCGCATCGGCGAACTGGTTGCCGACCGCGTCGTCGTGAACGATGTAGTTCTCGAACAGCACCGAGCGCTCGGCCGAGCCGATCGCCGCGAGCCACGCGGGATAGTTCTCCTCGGCATCACGCAGCAGGTGGATCGCGTTGCCACCGACCAGCGGCGCGCCGGCAGTGCGCGAGAACGCCTGCTCGGCGATCGCGCGTAGCGGCGCATTGTCCGTGACGGCGGGCGGCGCGCAGGGTTCGGTGTGTTTCGGAGACGCGGACGCCACGGTCTCAGGATGTCGCGAACGCGGGATCGCGCGCACGCCACTCGCTCGGCGTCGCGCCGAAACGCGCCTTGAAGGCACGGCTGAAATGGGCCGGATGATTGAAGCCGCGCAGCATCGCGATCGCGGTGATCGACAGGCCATCCTGGCTGCGATCCTCGAAGTCGCGCCGACACGCCTCGAGCCGCTGCGCGAGGATGTATCCGGCCACGCCGTCGGGCTCGTCGTCGAACGCGACGTAGAGCTGGCGACGACTGCACTCGAGCGCGGTGGCGATCGCGTCGACCGTGAGGTCGGGATCGCCGAGCCGGCGCAGCACCAGTTCCTTGATCCGGTGGCACAGCATCTCGCGCCGCGTCAGCGCGTTCTCGCGACCGGCCAGTTCGAGCAGCGACAGGCGCACCAGTTGGGCGATCGTCTCGCCCACGCCGCGCGCCGCATCGGGCGTGATTGCGGGCAACTCCTGCCAGGCGGTGCGCATGGTCTGCAGCGCCAGCCGGGCGACGCCCCCTCCCGCGCCCAGCCGTCGCGCGGTCAGCGACTCGAGCGGCAGCCCGCGCTCGGCCAGCAGCGCCTTGGGCACCATGACGATCAGGTGCTCCACGCGCCCCGGATTGGCCACCAGGTAGCTGTCGGTCGTATCGTAGATACTCCACTCGCCGGGAGTCACCCACACCTGGCGTCCTCGCTGCTCGACGCCGGCGGCGCCGCGGTAGGGTGCCACGATCTTCATGTAGCCGACCTCGCTGGCGCGCACCAGACCGTCGCTCTTGATCACGCGGTGGCGGTCGGCCTCGAGGCGCGTGAGCACGACGTCGCCGGCGTCCTCGGTGGCCATGTGCCCATCGAAGTCGGTGTCACCGTACAGGTCCGAACGCAGACCGTAGAATAAGCGGTTGATCCATTCGGACCAGTACGGCGCACGATCGCGCCGGCACACCTGGTCGGTGCTCATCGTCGGCACGAAGGCAGGCATGGTCGGTCTCCTGTGGTTGCACCGCGGCGGCGTTGCATTGTTGCAGCGCACTTCAGGGTAACCCCCGGGTCGCCTCTGCACGATTCGTCAAACGCGCGTGCACGACCGGTGAAGCGCTTCGATATGTCCTTTTTATCATGGATGGGCGGCCATTGACCGTCCACCAAGCGCCCTGAGGAGACACCCCATGAATGCACCCGCATCCGCCGCACGACGCAGCGCGATCCAGGCGGTAGGCGTCGCAGCCGCCGGTTTCGCAGTGCCCGCCCTGTCGCAGCCCGCACCGGTGCGGGTCGGCTATGCGATCGCCCGCACCGGCCCGTGGGCGGGCGGCGCACAGGTCAGCCAGGAACCGAATTTCCTGATGTGGGCCGAGCAACAGAACGCCGCCGGCGGACTCGACGTGAAGGGCGTGCGGCGCAAGATCGAGTTGATCGGCTTCGACGACCGCAGCGAGATCGAGACCTGCATCCGCACCTACGAGAAGCTGATGGGCAGCGACAAGGTCGACCTGATCCTGCCACCGTGGGGATCGAACGCGAATTTCGCGCTGGCGCCGCTGGCCAACCGCTTCGGCTATCCGATGCTGGCGCCCACCGCGCTGTCGCGCAAGCTGATCGACATGCGCCTGCCGTACTTCTTCTCGCTGCTGCAGCAGCCCGACCGGATGATGAACGCACTGGTCGAGATGCTCTCGGCGCAGGGCGTCAAGACGATCGCGATCCTCTACATGGACGACCTGTTCGGGCTGGAGAACTTCGCCGCGCTGAACGGGGCGCTGAAGAAGACCAACATCCAGGTGGTCGAGCGCAAGGGCTATCCGCTCGGCGTCAAGGACCTGTCGCCGGTGCTGCGCGGGATCAAGGACCTGAACCCCGACGCGTTCATCGGCATCACGTATCCGCCCGACACCATCCTCGCCAGCAAGCAGTCCAAGGAGATCGGCTTCAATCCGAAGATCTTCTACGCGTCGGTGGGCACCGCGTTCCAGCTCTATCGCAACGTGATCGGCGCGAGCGCCGAAGGCGTCACCGGCATGGGGTCGTGGAATGCACGGACCAGCCCCGGCGCCAAGGCCTACTTCGATGCGCATACCACCCGCTTCGGTGGCAAGGAACCGGATCGCTGGGCGAGCGGCCATTGCTGGGCCGGACTCGAGATCCTGACCCAGGCGGTCGGCAAGGTCGGCCTGGACCGCAAGGCGATTCGAGACTACGTCGCCCGCACCGAGCACCAGACCATCATCGGCCCGATCCGCTTCGAAGGCAGCGAGAACATCGCGACGCCGGGCAGCGTCGGCCAGTGGCAGAAGGGCGAGTTCGAGGTGGTGTGGCCGCGCAGCATGGCGACCGCACAACTGGCGATGCCCAAGCAGGGGTGGTAACGCCGAGGACCTGTTCACACCAGGGGCCTGTTCACAGGCCCTGATCGATGTCGTCGACCGCATGGTTCGAGCTGATCGCATCCGGCCTGATCACCGGGGGCGTCTACGCGCTCATCGCGCTCGGCCTGAACCTGCAGTACGGGCTGATGCGCATCCTGAACATCGCGCACGGCGAGTTCCTGATGCTCGGCGCGTTCGCCACCTGGTTCGCGCATGCCCGGCTCGGCATCTCGCCGCTGCTGATGGCTCCGCTGGCGTTCGCGCTGATGATGGGGCTGGGCCTGATCATCCACCGGCTGGTGTTCCGCCACCTGACCGCCACCTCGGCCAGCGTCGACATATTCGAGGCCCGCGGGCTGATGGTGGCGTTCGGCCTGATGTTCCTGGTGCAGAACTTCGCATCGCTGGTCTGGGGCGGCGAACTCCGCGGCTATGACTACCTGACCGAACCGGTCACCCTCGGCGGCGCGCGTTTCGCGGGCAACAAGCTGCTGCTGCTCGGTGCCGCACTGGCGGCGAGCATCGTGCTCATCGTGCTGCTGCGCACGACGCTGCTCGGCAAGGGCGTGCGCGCGCTGATGCAGTCGCCGGTCGGCGCGCAGCTGGTGGGCATCGACACCGACCGCCTGTACCCGCTGATGTTCGGCGTCGGCCTCGGCCTGGCCGGGCTCGCGGGCAGCCTGCTGTCGATGGCGTATGCGATTTCGCCCGCGATCGGCGAACCCTACACGGTGATCGCGCTGATCGTGATCACGCTGGGCGGCTTCGGCAGCATGACCGGCAGCCTGGTGGCCGGCCTGTCACTGGGCGTGATCGAGGCACTCGGCATGCACTTCACCAGCCCGTCGCTGAAGTCGCTGCTGTCCTACGGCATCTTCATCGCCGTGCTGCTGTGGAAACCGAGCGGGCTGTTCCGGCGATGAGCGATCACGGCGCCATGCGCAGGGACGTGCCGATCCTGCTGGCACTGGGGATCGGCGCCGCGACGATGCCCGCCTGGGCGGACGACTTCGCGCTGTCGCTGGCACTCGCCTGCCTGATGTACATCGCGCTGGCGACGAGCTGGAGCCTGTTCTGCGGCGCGACGCGCTACCTGTCGCTGGCAACGTCCGCGTTCTTCGGTGTCGGCGCGTATGTCAGCGCGCTGACGCTGGAGCAGTTGCCCTGGCTGGTGGCGATCGTTCTCGGCGCGGGCGTCGCGGCGGTGCTGGCGGTGGTGATGGGCAGCGCGGTGCTGCACCTGCGCGGCACCTACTTCGCGGTGCTGACCTTCGGCATGACCGAGCTGATCCGCCATGCGATCACGTTCGCCGAGAAGCAGATCGCCGGCACGGTGGGTCGCGTGCTGGTGGTCGTGCCCGAGCGCAACACCGTCTACTTCACGGTGCTCGCCATCGCGCTGGCTGCCGTCGCGACGTCGATCGCGGTGCGGCGCAGCCGTCTCGGCCTGGCGATGGCCGGCATCGGCAGCGACGAGCAACGCGCGCAGACGCTGGGCGTGGACACGCGCCGGATCAAGGTGATCGGCTTCGCGATCACTGCCGCGTTTGCCGGCGCGATGGGCGCCGCGATGAGCGTGCGCTGGACCTACATCGAGCCCGCCACGGTGTTCAACCCGTTCATCGGCTTCCAGACCGTGCTGATCGCGCTGGTCGGCGGCGCCGACGGCCTGTGGGGGCCGGTGGCCGCGGCGATCGTCTT
>CAZBTE010000007.1:0-22820 GCA_964494665.1 uncultured Limnobacter sp. | reverse complement strand
CGTTGCCGGATCCGCACTGCCTGCTCCTGAAGCGGTCCCGCGCATCGCCACCAGCGCCCCGCGGCCGCCGACGATGATCTCGGGCCCCTGCTTGCGTGGCGCGACCGCCCGCGGAACCGCCGCAGGCGCAATGCCGAGAAGCGCGTTCAGGTCCAGAGCGCGCTGCCCGAGCGGCTGGCGATCGTCGGGGTGGCGCAGCATTGCGGTCAGCTTGCCGGTACGCTGGGCGACGATCAGTCGCTGTGCCTGCTCGGGGGAGACTTCCACCGTGATGGCGGTGAAATGACGCGTACCACCGGCATCGTCTGCGCCGGCGCGCACCTGGCGGCCCGTGGCAAGCACCGGCACGTCCTGCATCAGCGCGGCGGTGAGCTCCTGCGCAGGCGGCTGGCCCGGAAGGCTCGGCGGGCGGACCGAGAACAACAGGTCGATCCGATCGCCCGGCTGGAGCATGCCCGAAACCGAATTGACTTCGTCGACCAGCACCGACATCGCGCGGATGCCCTGGCGGATGCGCCCGGAGAAGCCGCCGGTCTCGGCGCCGACGATCGCGCTCGCCAGCAGCGGCTCGCCGCTGCGCATCGGCGCATCGATCCGGGCGCCGATGTGGCGCTCGAAGTGCTCGGGCGAGATCGCGCTGCCGGGCAGGTAGTCGGCCGGAACGTCGCGCACCGCCATGTTCTCGGGCGCCACCAAAGCGCCGCGATCGAGGTCGTGCCGCGCCACAACCACCGGCACGGTCGCACCCTTCGGCGCCAGCCGTTCCTTCTCGGCCTGGACCCGCTCGGAGATGTAGCCGCGCACGCCGAGCATTGCCAGTGCGCCGAAGGCGAGCGCGACGCCGAACAGCAGCAGATTGCGGCGGCGCTGCCACCACGCGAGGAGCGAGCGAGCAGAAACGGTGGGGATTTTCATGGCATCGACATCGCAAGGGTGAAGCGCTGGTAGCGCTCGCCGAAGGCTTCGAACAGGAGTTCGAGCGGACTGTCGGGACCGGCGCTCAGCGCGAGGACGAACAGCGCCAGAACGAGCAGGTATTCGACGGCCGCCTGGCCGCGCTGGCTGTGCGCCGTCATGGGGTTCTCTCCAGGAGCACGTGGTAAACGACCACGCCGGTGCCGTCAGGCTGCGCATGCAGCGTGACCAGCAGCTCGGCGCCCGCGGCCCGGTAGAAGCGCGCGCGGTCGTTGCGCGTAGCGAGCACACCGCGCGCAGCCGGTTGGCGCATCGCCACGAAGCCGACGCGATGCAGGTGGTGATCGATGCGCCGCTCCGATTCGTCGATGCCGTGGGGCAGGCGTCCGATCAGCGTGTCGGCGCTGCGCGTTGCGCCGCCGCCCACGTCCCTGGACAACAGCTGTCGCGTCACCTGCGCATCGGCAGGGAGCAGGTTCGCCAGCGACGGCTGGCCGCGCGGCGACGCCGCCGGCCCCTTCCACCGCGCGAGCATCCCCTCGCTGCCGCCACGTGGCGAAGCGCGTAGCTGCAACGTCTCGAAGCCACCGCCGAGCTGCCTCGATACCACCGACCAGGCTTCGTGTTCGGCGCGCAGCACCGCCGTGCCATCGGATGCGCGCCAAAGTGTCTCGACCCGCGCGAGCGCCTCGGACGGCTCCAGCTCGCTGACGACTTCGCTCACCTGCACCGCACGCCCCGCGAGCTCGCCGTCGGGAAGCACCACCCGCCTGACATCCACACCGGGCACCAGCGCGTTTGCGCTGCCCGCCGAGCTCGGCGCGCCCGCAGCCGGCGAAGCGGCGATTCCGAGCGGCAACGCCAGCATCAGCGCCGCACCGGTGGGCGCGATGCGCCCACGCAGCATCCTTGCCGCACCCGGTGCGCGCTTGCGCGCGAATGCCATCGTGCGGTTCATGGCGCGATCCGGTCGGGCGGCACCAGATCGACGTCGATCCATTGCGGCCGGAACGACGATGCCGCGGGCTCGAGGCCTGCCAGGTCCATCAGCGCGAGCGTCCAGCGCGTCAGCTGGTAGCCGAGCGCGATCTCCGTTTCGTGCAGCGGATCGATGCTGCTGCCCTGCCCCACTCGCGCCTCCACGCGATGCGCGGCGTTGCCGTAGGGGCCCGATGCATTCCAGGCATCGGTGAGCACCGCGGCACGTGACTGCATCGTGAGCGGCAGCGATTCGAGCCGCACCAGCTGCTCGTTGCCGGCCTGGCTCGGCGATACGCGCATCTGCACGCGCGCCTGGGCCATGCCGCCGTCGATCGACAACCCGAAACGCGCCGGTCCGGCCAGCCGGTCGAGGATCGCGGCGATGGCGCCGGAAGCACGCCCGATGGCGGTCGAACGCCCTGCGTCGAAGCGCGGCGACGCCAGCGACGTGCTGACGTCGGAGAACCGCTCGAGCAGCGGCGTGCCGAGCCGGTCGGTCCACAGTGCATTGCGCTCCTGCGTCGGTGCCGCGTCGGAGAGGACGTCGCCGCTCAGGATCTCGCGGTCGATGCGCCCGAAGTGGCGCCTGCGTATCTGGTCGGTCAGCGCCGCGTGCGAGGCTGCGTCGGCGCACGCGCGTGGCCGCACGGTGCACTCGAAGGCGAGCGTGCGCGAAGCCGCGATCGTGGCCTGCTGCATCGCCTGGAACTTGCCCAGCAGCACCACCAGCACGGCCAGCGGAACCAGTACCGCGGCAGCCACCAGGGTCTCGACCAGCGCCTGCCCGCGCTGCCTGCGGCAATCAGTGTGCATAGGCCGCCGCCGCTGCGCGTTGCGCGTCCGTGGGTTGCGCCAGGCGCGCCTGCCAGTACGGGTTGTACAGGCTCGCGTATTCGATGCGCCCCGAGGCATCGGGCGGGCGCCGGAAGTAGGCCTCGCCCACCGCCATCGCCCACAAGCGGTTCGAGGCATAGCGCTCGAACAGGCGCAGCCGTCCGGTGCCGACGTTCGTCACGTTGGCGGTGCGCACGTTCGAGGCCTCGCTGCGCGCGAGCACCACCACCTGCGTGACCGGAAACCGCTGCTGCGCCAGCGCCGCGTAGTCGAGTTCGCGCACCCGCTCGATGCCGCTGTAGCGCGCGAAACCCGCGTAGCCGTGTCCTCCCATCGCGGCGCCCGCCAGCACGGTGGCGGCAGCGTTGTCGGAGGTGTTGCCAGGATCGCCCAGCACCGCATTGCGCGGCACGCCGTCGGTGGCCTCGGCACTGCCCCATCCCATCGGCAGCCACTCACGATCTCGACAACTCGAGAAGAAGCCGCTGCGCCGGTAGTTATGGATGGAGCCGGTGTCGACCGCCTCCCAACGCTCGAGGTCCGGCGTCATCGCAGTGCCGCCGCGCTTGCGCCACCAGCGGAACCAGCGGTCGACGCTGCCGGTGGTGCCGAAACACGACGACGGCAGCAGCAACAGCCGCAGGTCGTCCCCGCGCGGACCCTTGACGAACGGATCGAGCGAATCGGTCACCACGCCCAGCAACCGGCGGCGCTCGTCGTCGCTCTCGTGGCGCCGCGTGAAGCGCTGGAACGCACCGGCGTCGCCGAGCGCGAATGCGAAGAAGCCGGGATCGTTGGCGCGCGCGATCTCATTGGCCACTGCGCCCAGGCCGAACGCATCGGCCGACAGCTGCAAGGCTTCCTGGCTACGTTGCAGCAGCGACTTGTAGCCGACGCCCGGCGCCGCGCGCGCGTGGATCTCGTCGGCAGCGGTGCGCTCGGTGAGCTCGCGCGCATTGCCGGCCACCGAAGCGGCCGCCGACAGCACCGGGGCAACGGGCGGGTAGACCGTCGCCAGCATGCGCGCGTTCTCGGTGAAGCGCTCGAAGTACTTCGCCCACGACGTGAGCGTCACCGCCTGCGCCACCGCCACCTCCTGGGCGACGATGGCGCGATTGGAATATGCGTGGAAGTTCAGCACGCGGGCGCGCCACAGCGCGGCACTGTAGGCCGCCGCGTCGGCTGCCGTGTTCAGCCGCTGCTTCGCGGCCGAAACCTGCCCGGTGCCGAACATGAAGAACAGCCCGAGCAGTCCCGCGAACATCAACACGAGCGCGAGCACCAGCGCCTGTCCGCGCTGGCGGCGTCGGGGCTCGATCGCATTCATCGCGACGACTGCCTGTCGGGCCCGCAACGCTCAGCGGTTGTTGGCGTCGTAGTTGTCGAGGCCCTTGCGCACGTTGGCGTTGGTCGACGCAGTCGTGGCGTTGGTCTGCGCGTTACCGATCGCGGTGGACGCGGTCTGCCCGGACACCTCGAGCGCAAGGCCGGCGGTCTGGTTGCGGATCGTCTGCCCGAACAGCGTGTACACGCCGATCGCGGCAACCGCGATCAGCGCAACGACGATGATGTATTCGGTCATTCCCTGGCCGGCATGCCGGCGCGCAGCACCGCCATGGGAACCGGCGCGGTCCGGCAGCGAGCCGATGCCTTCGGCGTTCGGGGCAGAGTCGATGTTCATGAAAGTCTCCTGTGCGTGGGGTGGGTGCACGGAGATTTATAGGCGCACGCGCGCCGCGCGAACATTCGACGCAGTGCCTAGTCCTTCGGCCGATGCGTTCCGGCCATCTGGCCGCTTGCGCGATTCGCTGGAAAAGAAAAGGCCGGCGCTGGGCCGGCCTTTCCTGCGCCGCGCAAGCCCCCGCTAGTGCGGCGGCCTCCGCGTGGAGGGTCCCTCAGGCTGCCTTCTTGCCGGCCTTGCCCTCGAAGAACTGCGCGTCCTCGGTCGAGCCTTTCAGCGCTGCCGTGGAAGCCTCGCGCTCGACCGTGGTGGTCACCGCGTCGAAGTAGCCGGTGCCGACCTCGCGCTGGTGCTTCACCGCGGTGAAGCCGCGCTCGGCCGCCGCGAACTCGGCTTCCTGCAGCTCGACGAACGCGCTCATCTGGTTGCGCGCATAGCCGTACGCCAGGTTGAACATGCTGTAGTTCAACGCGTGGAAGCCGGCCAGCGTGATGAACTGGAACTTGTAGCCCATCGCGCCCAGTTCGCGCTGGAACTTCGCGATCGTGGACTCGTCGAGGTTCTTCTTCCAGTTGAACGACGGCGAGCAGTTGTACGCGAGCAGCTTGCCCGGGAACTGCTTGTGGATCGCCTCGGCGAACGCGCGCGCGAAGGCGAGGTCGGGCGTGCCCGTTTCGCACCAGATCAGGTCGGCATACGGCGCGTAGGCCAGGCCGCGCGAGATGGCCTGGTCGAGGCCGTTCTTCACGCGGAAGAAGCCCTCGACAGTGCGCTCGCCGGTGAGGAAGGCCTTGTCGTTTTCATCGACGTCGGAGGTCAGCAGGTCGGCGGCTTCCGCATCGGTGCGCGCCAGCAGGATGGTGGGCACGCCGCACACGTCGGACGCCAGCCGCGCAGCGACCAGCTTCGAGACCGCCTCGCGCGTGGGCACCAGCACCTTGCCGCCCATGTGGCCACACTTCTTCGCCGACGCGAGCTGGTCCTCGAAGTGAACGCCCGAGGCGCCCGCCTCGATCATCGCCTTCATCAGCTCGAACGCGTTGAGCACGCCGCCGAAACCGGCCTCGGCATCGGCCACGATCGGGGCGAAGAAATCGACGAAACCGGCGTCACCGGGGTTCTTGCCTTCCATCCACTGGATCTGGTCGGCGCGCGTGAGCGTGTTGTTGATGCGGCGAACCACCGCCGGCACCGAATTGGCCGGATACAACGACTGGTCGGGGTACATCTCGCCGGCCAGGTTGGCATCGCCCGCGACCTGCCAGCCCGACAGGTAGATCGCCTTCAGGCCGGCCTTGACCTGCTGCATCGCCTGGTTGCCGGTGAGCGCGCCGAGCGAGTTCACGAACGGCTCTTCGGTCAGCATCTTCCAGAGCTTGTCCGCACCGCGCCGCGCCAGCGTGTGCTCGGGCTGCAGCGAGCCGCGCAGGCGCACGACGTCCTCCGCGGTGTAGCCGCGCTTGATGCCGCGCCAGCGGGGACTTTCGGACCACTCCTTCTGCAGCTTCTGCGCTTCGAGTTCACGGGAAGACATGGGACAGGCTCCTTGTACGTCAGTTTCGGGGAAATCACGCGACCCTGCACCGGGGCAAAGTCTCCGGTGCAGGATTGCTTTTCCGCGAGATTACCGAAAACATCCCGCGTTGCAACAGATGAAGATCATGAAATTCGAAATTCGCATTGTGCTTATCTTTCAATGCGTTGGATCCTAACACCACATTGCGGTAAACGAGTTACCGCGATGAAAAATCACGATGGTGCATTGCACCGCGGCATTTTCACCATGTGCAACCGGATTTCGCCCCGGCTGCCGGGCGGGCCGCTCGTGCGCGCCCGGGCAGCACGAACTGCCGACGATTGACTTTTCGCCGCTCGTGAATGAATATTCATTCATATGCGTTCGACCTGCCCACCGCCCCCTCCCGCATGGGCGCGCGTTGCGCTACAGGGCAAGCCCTCGGTGTCGATGGCGAAGCCGGCATGATAGGTTGATCGAAAACACCATCCATAATCGCAGCGCCCAATCGAACCGACTTTACGTGGAGGAGACACACGCATGACTCGAGTATCCAGACGCACCGCGATCCAGGCCGGAGCAGCCCTCGGGCTGGGCCTGGCCGGTATCGGAAAACAGGCCATCGCCCAGGAGGAAGTGAAGCTTCGCATCTCGCACTTCCTCTCGCCGATGGCACCAATCCAGACCAAGCTGTTCCAGCCCTGGGTCGAGCGGGTCACCAAGGACTCGGGCGGCAGGATCAAGTGCGAGATCTATCCCGCGATGCAGCTCGGCGGCAAGCCGCCGCAGCTGTTCGACCAGGCCCGCACCGGCGTAGCCGACATCGCCTGGGCCCTGCCCGGCTACACGCCCGGCCGCTTCCCGCTGGTCGAGGTCTTCGAGCTGCCGTTCATGACCGGCCGCACGGCCGAGGGCACGACACAGGCGATCTGGGAGTTCTACAACAAGCACCTGAAGGAAGAATTCAAGGACGTCCATGTCCTGCTGATGCACTGCCACGCGCCCGGCCTGGTCCACACGAAGGACAAGCTGGTCACGAAGATGGAAGACCTGAAGGGCAAGAAGCTGCGGCTTCCGACCAAGCCGGTCGGCGACGCGCTGAAGCTGCTCGGCGCGACCCCGGTCGGCATGCCGCTGCCCGAGGCCTACGAGGCGCTGTCGCGCGGCGTCGCCGACGGACTGACGGTACCTTGGGAGGTGATGCGTCCGCAGCGCCTGAACGAGCTGGTGAAGTTCCACACCGAGACCGGCCTGTACACGACCGTGTTCATGGTCGCGATGAACAAGCAGAAGTACGAGAGCCTGCCGGCCGACCTCAAGGCGGTGATCGACAAGAACTCCGGCTCGAACATCGTTCAGGAAATGGGCAAGGCCTGGGACGACGCCGAAGTGCCGGGGCTGCAGCAGGCCAAGGAAATGGGCCACACGATCGGCGCGCTGTCTCCCGAGGAGAAGGAGCGCTGGAAGAAGACCACGCAGCCGGTGGTTGACGCGTGGATTGCCAAGACCCCCAACGGCAAGGCCCTTTACGAAGAAGCGGTCGCGCTGATCAAGAAGTACGACAAATGAGCGAGGGCGGCAGCCGCACCGGGGACACCGGTGCGGCGGCCCGTCCCGGGCTCGAACGCGCGCTCGAGCGCGCCTGCACCTGGCTTGCGATCGCGGGCGGCACGGTGATGCTGCTGTTCACCGCCGCGTCGGTCGCGAGCATCGTCAGCCGCTCGGTGTTCGGCGCGCCGCTGGTCGGCGACTTCGAGCTGACCGAGCGCGGCACCGCGATCGCGGTGTTCGCGATGCTGCCCTACTGCCACCTGCGCGGCGGCAACGTCGTGGTCGACATGTTCACCGGGATGCTGCCCGCACCCTGGCGCAAGGGCCTCGCGATCGTCGGCGAAGTGCTGTTCACGATGGTCGCCGCGCTGCTCACCTGGCGGCTTGCGCTGGGCGGCATCAACCAGTACGACTACAACGACATGTCGATGATGCTGCACATCCCGACATGGTGGATGTTCGTGCCGATCGTCTTCTCGATGGCGTTGCTCACGCTCGTGTGCCTGGCGCGCACGCTGCGCGGCGGCAGGGAGTTCCGATGAGCGGCATGTCGATCTCGCTGCTGATGTTCGGCGTGATGGTCGTGCTGCTGATGCTGGGCATCCCGGTCGGCGTGTCGCTGCTGCTGGTCGGCGGCGTCGGGTACATCTGGGTCGCCGGGCTCGATCCGATGCTGAACTACATGAACGCCGCGCCCTACTTCCAGGTCGCGAACTACGGCCTGTCGGTAATCCCGCTGTTCGTGCTGATGGGCCAGTTCGCCACCGGGTCGGGACTGTCCACCGGGATCTTCAATGCGGCGGCCGCGTGGCTCGGGCACCGTCGCGGCGGCGTCGCGATGGCCGGCGTCGGCGCCTGCGCGGCCTTCGGCTCGATCTGCGGTTCGTCGCTGGCCACGGCGGCCACGATGGCGCACGTCTCGCTGCCCGAGATGCGGCGCCTGAAGTATTCCGGCAGTCTGGCGACCGGGTCGCTCGCCGCTGGCGGCACGCTGGGCATCCTGATCCCGCCGTCGGTGGTGCTGGTCATCTACGCGATCCTCACCGAGCAGTCGATCGGCAAGCTCTTCTTCGCCGCGATGGTGCCCGGCGTGCTGGCCGCGATCGGCTACATGATCACGATCGCCGTCGTCGTCCGGCTGAACCCGGACGCCGGCCCGGCCGGTCCGAAGGCGACGCTCGCGCAGAAGTTCGCGACGTTGGCCGAGCTCCTCCCGGTGATCATCGTCTTCGTCGTCGTGATGGGCGGCATCTACGGCGGCTTCTTCACGCCGACGGAAGGCGCTGCGGTCGGCGCCGCCGCGACCGGCGTGATCGCGGTGGTGCGTGGCGGGATGCGCCTGAAGGGCTTCGTCGAGTGCCTGCTCGGCACCGCCAAGCTGACCGGCATGATCTTCATGATCCTGATCGGCGCCGACCTGTTCAACGCGTTCCTCGCGATCACGCAGATGCCCACGCAGGCGGCGGCTGCGATCGGCGCCAGCGGCCTGTCGCCGATGATGGTGCTGTTGCTGATCCTGCTCTTCTACCTCGCCCTCGGCTGCGTGATGGACTCGATGTCGATGATCCTGATCACGATCCCGGTGCTGTTCCCCATCGTGATGGCACTCGATTTCGGGATGTCGCCGGAGGACACCGCGATCTGGTTCGGCATCGTCGTGCTGATCGTCGTCGAGATGGGCCTGATCACGCCGCCGTTCGGCATGAACGTGTTCGTGATCAATTCGCTCGCGCCGGACGTGCCGATGACCGAGTCGTTCCGCGGCGTCATACCGTTCCTGGTCAGCGACTTCATCCGGGTGGGGATCCTGGTCGCGTTCCCGATCCTGACGCTCGGGCTGCTGAAGGTGCTCAGCTACTAGCCTGGGTCGGCACCCGAATCGTCTTCCAGCAGCTGCGCGCTGGTCTTCTCGGGCAGCGACTCGACGTCGCGAAGCCGGCGCTCGATCGCGCGCGTGCGCACCGCTGCCGTGCCCAGCGTGCTGCTCGCGCGATCGATCTGCTCCTTGGTCTTCGCGAGCACGTCGCCGAACTTGCCGAACTCGGTCTTGACGGCACCGAGCAGTCGCCAGACCTCGCTCGAGCGCTTCTCGACCGCCAGCGTACGGAAACCCATCTGCAGGCTGGACAGGATCGCCGCCAGCGTGCTCGGGCCCGCCACGACCACGCGCCAGCTGCGCTGCAGGTCGTCCATCAGCCCCGGTCGGCGCGCCGCTTCGGCGTACAGGCCTTCGGTGGGCAGGAACATCAGCGCGAAGTCGGTGGTGTCGGGGGGCGACACGTACTTGGCGCGGATCGTCTTCGCCTCGAGCCGCAGGCGCTGCTCGAGCTGGCGCGCGGCTGCCTCGGCCGCCACCGGGTCGGCCTTCTCCTGCGCGATCACCAGCCGCTCGTAGTCCTCGCGCGGGAATTTCGCGTCGATCGGCAGCCACACCGGCGTGTCGTCGCTGTGCCCCGGCAGGCGGATCGCGTACTCGACGCGCTCGTTCGAGCCGGGCACCGGCGCCACGTTGGCCGCGTACTGCTCGGGCACCAGCAGCTGCTCGAGCAGCGCGGCCAGCTGCACCTCGCCCCAGGTGCCGCGCGTCTTCACGTTGGTCAGCACGCGCTTGAGATCGCCCACGTCGGAGGCCAGCGCCTGCATCTCGCCCAGGCCCTTGTGCACCTGTTCCAGGCGATCCGACACCTGCTTGAACGACGCCCCGAGACGCTGCTCGAGGGTCGCGTGCAGCTTCTCGTCGACAGTGCGGCGCATCTCCTCGAGGCGCAGTGCGTTGTCGCCCTGCAGTTCGCGCAGCCGCCGCTCGAGCGTCTCGCGCAGCGCCTCGATGCGCGTCTCGGTGCCCTCGCGCAACGCGTTCAGCCGCTGCTCGTTGCTCTCGCGCAGTGCGCCCAGGCGCTGCTCGTTGGCTTCCGTGAGCCGGGTCAGCTGCTGCGCGAAGGCGTCGATCTGGTTGTTCTGCACGCTGGCGATGGTGCCCATCTGGTGCGTGAGGTTGCGCCCGAGCTCGGCCAGCGAACCGGCCAGCTCCAGCCGGTTCTCGCGGGACTGCGCGGCGATCTCGTCGCGCAACTCGCGCTGCTGCTGCAGTTGCGCCTGGTGCAGGCGCGACAGCTCATCGAGCGCCGGTGCGTGGTCGGGAGCGCGGCGCAGCAGAAGGATCAGCAGCGCCATCACGGCCACCGCCAGCAGCACCACGGTGGCTACGGGAAGGACTTCGTTCACAGACAAGACCGGATCGCTCGCTCAGGCTTGCACGACAACAGGATATCCGCGAGCATACCGACGCGCGGTCGATCCGTCAGGAGGCCCTCATGAACGTCACCGTACTGACCCCCGTACTGGCCCTTGTCGCAGGCCTGCTCGCCTCACCGGCGCTGCTCGCCGGCACGACCGCCGACCCGACCGAAAGCGGAGCCGTGTTCCGGTGTGCAACCAAGGACGGCCGCACCGTCTTCTCCGACCAGCCTTGCGTCGGTGCCGAGCGCGTGCAACTGTGGAAACCCGCTGCGGTGGCCTCGGGCATCGAGCGCAGCAGCAACCCGGCGCCTGCGCCGCGACCTGCCCAGACGGCCGACACGCAGCGCTACGATCCGTTCGTCGAGTGCACGCGCCGCGGCGGCCGCTTCGACCTCGCGGCGCGCATCTGCAAGCTTCCCGACGACGCCGCTCGCCAGATGTTCAAGCCGCAGTGAGCGCAGCCGGTTGATCAGGCATTGCGCAGCGTCGCGAGCGGCGGCACCCGCAGCACGTTGCGCAGGCCGAGCCAGCCGGCCAGCAGCGCCAACGCCGCCCCGATCGCGGCACCGGCAGGCAACACCAACCAGCGCGGCTCGAAGTCGAAGCGGAACACCTGGTCTGCCAGCACCCAGCCGATCGCGATCGAACCCGACGCCGCCAGCACACCGGCCAGCGCGCCGCTGAACGCAAGCTCGAGCAGTTGCGCCGAGGCGAGCTGGCGACCCGAGGCACCCAGCGCGCGCATCAGTCCGGCTTCGCGCACGCGCTCGTCGCGCGAGCTGGCGAGCGCACCCCACAGCACCGCGACCCCGGCGGCCAGCGTGAGCACGAACAGCACCTGCACCGCGCGAATCACCTGATCGAGCATCGTCTGCACCTGCCGCACCAGGTTGCCGGTGTCGAATACGGTGAGGTTGGGAAAACGCTCCAGCAGCACGCGGTCCAGACCTTGCGCGGAGGCCGGCTGGTGATAGGCGGTGATCAGCGTCTGGGGCCGTTCGGCGAGCGCCGCGGGCGACAGGATCATGAAGAAGTTGACCTTCATCGAATCCCAGGCGACGCCGCGCACGCTCGAGAGCCGGACCGTGACGATTTCGCCGGCCACGTCGAAACCGAGCTCATCGCCCAGCGCCAGCCCAAGCGTCTTCATGATCCCCTGCTCGGCCGACACCTCGAGCGCATCGGGCGCGAACCAGCGGCCCTCGACGATGCGGTTGTGTTCCGGCAGCTGCTCGCCATACGAGAGATTGAACTCGCGGTCGAACATGCGTTGCGCACGATCGTCGTCGTAGTCTTCGGGGCGCACCGGCCGGTCGTTCACCGTCACCAGGCGCCCGCGCACCATCGGGAACACCTCCGGCTGGCGCACGCCGGCTCCCTCGAGCGCGGCGCGCACCGACTCGCCCTGGTCGGGCTGGATGTTGACCAGGAAGCGATTCGGCGCATCGGGCGGACTCGCGCGCCGCCAGCCCTCGATCAGGTCGGTGCGCGTGACGGTGAGCAGCAGCAGTGCCATCAATCCGACCGACAGCGCCACGGTCTGGGCCACCGTCATCGCGCGACGGCGCGACCACGATGCGAAGGCCAGCCGCAGCGCGGGGCTGCCCGCGACGAAGCCGGCGCGACGCAGCGGCTCGATCAGGCGCACCAACGCGAACGCGACGACGATGAACACCAGCGCCCCGACGGCAAAGCCGCCGATGGCAACCACGGCCAGCCGAACGCTGCCTGCAAACCAGAACAGCAGCGCGCAGAACGCCACCGTAGCCAGCACGATCGCCACCCAGGCAGACGCGGGCGCGGCCCCGACCTCGCGCCGCAGCACGCGCAACGGCGGCACGCCGGCCAGCCGCAGGAACGGCCAGGCGCCGAAGCCTGCCATCAGTACCAGCGCCACCACCAGCGCCTGCAGCGCAGGCAGCCAGCCGGCGGCCGGCAGCGGAATCTCGATCAGCGGAGCGACCGCGGCCACCAGCCCGAAGTGCACCGCCCAACCGAGCGCAATCCCCAGCGCAGCGCCGACCAGCGCGATCCACAGCAGCTCGAGGCCGAGCAGCCGCAGCAACCGCGGCTGCGTGAGCCCCATCGCCTTCATCACCGCGCAGCCGTCCAGGTGCCGCTCTGCGAAGCGCCGCGCGGCCAACCCGATCGCCACCGCGGCGATCAGCGCCGACAGCAGTGCCACCAGCGACAGGAACTGCTCGGCGCGATCGAGCGTGGCGCGCAGCTCCGGGCGGCCGCTTTCGAGCGACTCGATACGCTGGCCGCGTCCGAGCCGCGGTTGCGCCCACTGCGAAAAGGCCGATACCGCCGCGGGCTCGCCGGCAAGCATCAGCTGCCAGCGCACACGGCTGGCGGGCTGCACCAGCCCGGTGGCGGCAAGATCGTCGAGGCCGAACATCGCGCGCGGCGCGAAGTTCACGAAGCCGGTGCCGCGATCGGGCTCCATCGTGATCAGTCGCGTGACGCGGAACGTGGAATCGCCGAACTCCACCGTGCCGCCCCGCACGATGCCCAGCGCCTGCACCAGCTGCGGATCGAGCCAGGCCTCGCCGCGCGCGGGCGCCTGCTCGGCGGCCGTGTCGTGCGCGGCCGCCTCGGCGCCAGGCGGATCGTGCGGGCCGGGCGACGCCACGTCGCCGGCCGCCGCAGGCAGTTCGGCGACGCGCACGCGCCCGCGCAGCGGGTAGTTCTCGCTGACCGCCTTGACCGACGCGAGCTGCGGCAGCCCGCCGGCCATCGCCATGCTGGGGAAGACCACGGTGCGCGCCACCTGCAGGCCGCGCCGCGCGGCCTCCGCAGCAAGCGCTTCGTCGGGCGCGCGATCGGAACCGATTACCAGGTCGGCACCGAGCAGCTGCGCGGCCTCCTGTTCGAGCGCCGCGCGCATGCGATCGACGAAGAAGCCCACGCTGGCAATCGCCCCGACCGCCACCACCAGCGCGGCGATCAACAGCCGCAGTTCGCCGGCACGCCAGTCGCGCCATGCCAGGCGCAGCGACAGAAGGGAATCGTGCATGGAGGGGTCGAACCGGGGAGGATCAGAACCGGAAGGGCGTGAAGTTCGTGTCCCGATCGTACCAGTCCTCGCGCTCGGCCCGCTTCAGGAAGCCCACCACCTTGTAGGTGATCGGCGTGAACGCGACTTCGACCAATGTCTTGCCGATCCACTGCGAGAGCATCAGCTGCGGGATCAGCGCGTCCGGAATGATGCCGCTACCCCAGAACGCCAGCGGATAGAACAGCGCCGAGTCGATGCCCTCGCCCACGACCGTCGAACCGATGGTGCGGCTCCACAGGTGGCGCCCTTCGGTCATCAGCTTCATTTTCGCCAGCACGAAGGAGTTGACGAACTCTCCGCACGAGTAGGCGACGAGCGAGGCAAGCACGATGCGCCAGGTATTGCCGAAGGCGACCTCGTAGGCGCCCTGGTGCGGCCAGCCCGGCGCAGGCGGCAGCTGCACCACCGCCCACGCCATGAACGCGGCGAAGCTCATCGCCGCGAAGCCGGTCCAGATCACGCGGCGTGCCTTCGCGTAGCCGTACACCTCGGTGAGGATGTCGCCGAAGACGTACGACATCGGGAAGAACAGCACGCCCGCGCCGAAGGTGAGCGCGCCCAGCAGGGGCAGCTGCACCTGCACCGCCTTGGCCGGACCGATCAGGTTGGAACAGATGTAGACGGTGACGAAACCGGCCATCACCAGGCCGAGGTAGCGGTAGCCGCGCTCCGGGTTGGCGGTGCCGCGAGCGCCATCCTCGGGAGCGTGTCCCGACGGCCGAGGTTTTTTAATCATGGTGCGCCTCGAACATGAAGCGCGCAGCATAGCCGACGCGGTTCGTGCGCGCAGTTGCTACCATCCAGGCAGTCCTTCCGGAGAGCGCCGATGCCCGACTCCCACTTCCGGCTCGAGATCGTCGATCGCGTGGCCCGCCTGACCCTGAACCGGCCCGGGCAGATGAACACGATCAGCCCGGCCTTCTGGCGCGAGCTCGACGCCGCGCTCGATGCGTTGCAGCGCAATGCGCCGGCACGCGCGTTGGTGCTCGACTCGACCGGCAAGCACTTCTGCGCCGGCATGTCGCTCGACGTGTTCGGCTCGTCGATCGTGCTCGACGACTCGAGCGCGGCTTCGCGCGCCAACATCGCGCCGATGCTCGCGGACATGCAGCGCACGCTCGAGAGGCTGGCCGAGTTGCGCATGCCGGTGCTCGCGGCGATCCAGGGCGGCTGCATCGGCGGCGGTGTCGACCTGGTGTGCGCAACCGACATGCGCTACTGCACGCGCGACGCGTTCTTCTGCGTGCAGGAGATCAACATCGGCATGGCGGCCGACCTGGGCACGCTGCAGCGCCTGCCCCGGCTGATCCCCGAAGGGGTCGCCCGCGAGCTCGCCTACACCGGACGACGGCTGCCGGCGGAGCGCGCGCTCGCGCTCGGCCTGGTCAACGAGGTCTTCGACGATGCCGAAGCGATGGTCGCCGGCGTGATGCAGGTGGCCCGCGAGATCGCGTCGAAGCCGCCGGTGGCGGTGTGGGCGAGCAAGCAGGCCATCGACTACGCGCGCGATCACACCGTCGCCGACGGCTTGCGCCAGATGGGCTGGCTGCAGTCGGCACTGTGGGACACCTCGGCGGTGACCGAGGCGCTTCGCGCGCGCGCCGGAAAACGCGAACCGGTCTTTGCCGACCTGCAGCCGCTGCGCTACTTCACCGACCCGGACGGCGCGCGCTGACTCACTCGCGCGGCAGGATCACCACCTTGCCCTTGACGCGGCGCTCGAGCACGTCGCGCAGCGCCTGCGCCGCCTGCGCGAGCGGGTAGGTCTTCGTGACCGGCGTGCGCACCTTGCCCGACTGGTACAGCGCGAACAGCTCCTGCATGTGTGCACGCGTGCGCCTGGGATCGCGCTGAACGAACGCGCCCCAGAACGCGCCGACCAGCGACGCGGTCTTCAGCAGCGGCAGGTTCAGCGGCAGCTTCGGGATCTCGCCGGCCGCGAAGCCGATCACCAGATGCCGGCCTTCCCAGGCGATCGAGCGGAACGCCTGCTCGGTGTAGGCGCCACCGACCGGGTCGTAGATCACGTCGGGCCCCTTGCCGTCGGTGAGCACCTTGATGCGCTCGCGCAGGTCTTCCGACGCGTAGTCGATCGTCGCATCGGCACCGTGCTCGCGGCACAACGCCAGCTTGTCCTGGCTGGACGCCGCCGCGATCACGTGTGCCCCCAGCGCCTTGCCGATCTGCACCGCGGCGATGCCGACGCCCCCGGCCGCCCCCAGCACCAGCAGCGTCTCGCCGGCAGCCAGCTTTGCCCGATCCTTCAGCGCGTACAGACTGGTGCCGTAGGCGAGCACGTAGGCCGAGGCAGCAGGGAAGTCCATGCCGTCGGGAATCGGCACCACGCGGCTGGCCTGCGCCACCAGCTGTTCGGCGTAGCCACCGAACGGCGTGTTCGCAATGACGCGGTCGCCCGGCTTCCACGGCGCCGCGCCCTCGCCCACCGCCGCGACCACGCCGGCCACTTCGGCGCCCGGCGAGAACGGCAACGGGGGCTGCAACTGGTACTTCTTCTGGATGATCAGTGCATCGGGGTAGTTCACCCCGGCCGCGTGCACGTCGATCAGCACCTCGCCCGCGCCCGGCACGGGCGAAGGCACGTCCTCGATCACCAGCGACTCGGGCGGCCCCCAGGCCTTGCACAGCACGGCTTTCATGCGAACGCTCCTGCTCGTGAGGGAGGGCCCGCTGCCGCTCCCGCTCACGCACGGACGATCTTACGGCAGGCGCCAGCGCGCGGCGCGCGCCGCGACGCCATCGAGCGGCCGCTATACTCGAAGCTCTCCGGAAGCGTGGCCGAGCGGTTTAAGGCACTGGTCTTGAAAACCAGCGACGGGGCAACCCGTCCGTGAGTTCGAATCTCACCGCTTCCGCCAGCCCGGAGCCGTGGCCGATCGCTGCTATGCCTCCCGCCGCCTCTTCACCGCCGTTCGCGGACTTCACCTCCGGTCTCGACGCGCCACCCTCCCCGCTGCGCGCCGCGATCAGCGCAGCCACGCGCATGCCCGAGACGCAAGCCGTGCCGCCGCTACTGGAGCAGGCCCGCCTGCCCGAGCCGATGGCACAGGCCGCCACGGCGTTCGCACTACGGCTCGCCGGCAGCTTGCGCGATCGCCCCGACGCCGGCGGCCGGGCCAGCCTGGTGCAGGGACTGCTGCACGAATACGCGTTGTCGTCGCAGGAGGGCGTGGCGCTGATGTGCATGGCCGAGGCGTTGCTGCGCATTCCCGACGCGGCCACGCGCGACGCGCTGATCCGCGACAAGCTCGTGCACGGGCAGTGGCAGGCGCACCTGGGCCGCAGCCGCTCGCCGTTCGTCAACGCGGCGACCTGGGGTCTGCTGATCACCGGCAAGCTGGTCGCCACGCACAGCGAATCGGGGCTTTCGGCCGCGCTCGCGCGCCTGGTCGGGCTGGGCGGCGAGCCGTTGATCCGCAAGGGCGTGGACATGGCCATGCGCATGCTGGGCGAGCAGTTCGTGGCCGGCCAGACCATCGAGCAGGCCCTGGCGAACGCACGCGCACGCGAAGCCCGGGGCTTTCGACACTCCTACGACATGCTGGGCGAGGCGGCACTCACCGCCGACGATGCGGCGCGCTACCTGCACGCATACCGTCACGCGATCGATGCGATCGGCGCGACTTGCGACGGGCGCGGCATCTACGAGGGCCCGGGCATCTCGATCAAGCTCTCGGCGCTGCATCCGCGCTACGTGCGGCCGCAACGCGAGCGCGTGATGGCCGAACTCTATCCGGTGCTGCGCGGCCTGGTGCTGGACGCACGGCACCACGACATCGGCATCAACATCGATGCCGAGGAAGTCGACCGGCTCGAGCTGTCGCTCGATCTTCTCGAACGGTTGTGCTTCGAACCTGAGTTGGCCGGCTGGGACGGCATCGGTTTCGTGGTGCAGGCATACCAGAAGCGATGCCCGTTCGTGATCGACCACCTGCTCGACCTTGCCCGTCGCAGCGGCCACCGGCTGATGATCCGGCTGGTAAAGGGTGCGTATTGGGACAGCGAGATCAAGCGCGCACAGGTCGACGGCCTGGACGACTATCCGGTCTTCACGCGCAAGGTGCACACGGACCTGTGCTACCTCGCCTGCGCGCGCAAGCTGCTGGCGGCGCCCGACGCCGCCTATCCGCAGTTCGCCACGCACAACGCGCACACCGTCGCGGCCGTCCACCAACTCGCGGGGCCCGACCGCTATCGGCCGGGACAGTACGAGTTCCAGTGCCTGCACGGCATGGGCGAACCGCTGTACGAGCAGATCGTGGGCGCAGCGCCCGGCGCCGGCGCTGCATCCGGCGCCGGTGGTGAGTCCGGCCGGCCGTGCCGCATCTACGCGCCGGTCGGCACGCACGAGACACTGCTCGCCTACCTCGTGCGCCGCCTGCTGGAGAACGGCGCCAACACGTCGTTCGTGCATCGCATCGCCGACCGCTCGATTCCGCTCGCCGAGCTGGTGCAGGACCCGGTGCAGATGGCCGAACGGCTGGCACGGCGCGCAGGCGAATCCGGCCGCCCGCACCCCGCCGTCGTGTTGCCGCGCGCGCTCTACGGTGCCGAGCGCGCCAACTCGCGCGGGTACGACCTCGCCAGCGACCGGCCACTCGCGCAGTTGCGCGATGCGTTGCGCGCCAGTGCTGCCGAACCATGGCTCGCCGCGCCGCTGCTGGCGGTGCCGGCACGTCCTGTCGCGGCGGTGGCGCTGCGCAATCCGGCCGACCATCGAGACGTCGTCGGTCAGGTGCACGACGCCTCGTCCGAAGACGTCGACGCCGCGGTGCACGCTGCCGACGCGTTCGCGCCGACTTGGGCAGCGACCCCGCCTGGCGCGCGTGCCGCAGCCCTGGAGCACGCAGCCGCCCTGCTCGAGCAAGCGATGCCGCGCCTGATGGGGTTGCTGGTCCGCGAGGCGGGCAAGACCTGCGCGAACGCCGTGTCCGAGGTGCGCGAGGCGGTCGACTTCCTGCGCTACTACGCCGCACAGGTGCGCCGCGAGTTCGCCAGCGACACGCACCGGCCGCTGGGGCCGGTGGCGTGCATCAGCCCGTGGAACTTCCCGCTGGCGATCTTCACCGGCCAGGTGGCCGCGGCGCTGGCCGCCGGCAACACGGTGCTGGCCAAGCCGGCCGAGCAGACACCGCTCATCGCCGCCGAGGCGGTGCGCACGCTGTGGCGCGCCGGCGTGCCGCCCGGCGCGCTGCAACTGCTCCCGGGCGGCGGCGCATCGGTGGGCGCACGGTTGGTGAACGATGCGCGGATCCGAGGCGTGCTGTTCACCGGCTCGACCGAAGTGGCGCGCCTGCTCCATCGCGCCGTCGCCGGCCGACTCGACGCGTACGGCCACCCGGTGCCGCTGGTCGCGGAGACCGGCGGCCAGAACGCGATGATCGTCGACTCCTCGGCTCTGCCCGAGCAGGTGGTGGACGACGTGATCGTCTCGGCGTTCGACAGCGCCGGGCAGCGATGCTCGGCGCTGCGCGTGCTGTGCGTGCAGGAAGAGACAGCCGAACGCGTGATCGCGATGCTGCGCGGCGCGATGAAGGAGCTGCGCATCGGCAACCCCGATCGCCTGGCAGTGGACGTCGGCCCGGTGATCGATGCCGGGGCCCGTGCAGCGCTCGAAGGCCACGTCGACGCGATGCGCGCCAGGGGGCGCGAGGTGTACCAGCCGCACCCCGATGGATTCGCGGACGCGGCGCGTCACGGCACGTTCGTGCCGCCGACGCTGATCATGCTGGAGGGCATCGACGAGCTCGAACGCGAGGTGTTCGGCCCGGTGCTGCACGTCGTGCGCTACCGTCGCGCCGACCTCGATGCGCTGCTCGCGCGGATCAACGCCACCGGCTATGGCCTGACCCTCGGGCTGCACACGCGCATCGACGAGACGATCGCGCAGGTCGTCGACCAGGCGCGCGCCGGCAACGTCTACGTGAACCGCAACATGATCGGCGCGGTGGTCGGCGTGCAGCCGTTCGGCGGCGAGGGCCTGTCGGGCACCGGGCCGAAGGCGGGCGGTCCGCTCTACCTCTACCGGCTGCTCTCACAGCGACCGGACGACGCGGTGGCGCGCGTCCTGCCCGCGCCGGAAGTGCCCGCCAACGGGCCGCGCAACGCCGTGCGCAGCAGCGGCCCGTCGAACGATTCGGTTGGCGCCAGCATTGCGCTGGCCGCCTTGCACGAGTGGGCCCGCGCCGGGGGCCGCGACGTGCTCGCCAGGCTGTGCGAGCGCTACGCGGCGCAGGCGCGCACCGGCTGGTCGCAGGAACTGCCGGGCCCGACCGGCGAGCGCAACACCTACCGCCTGGTGCCGCGGCACGCGACGCTGTGCGTGGCCGACGACGACCCCGATCGCCTGGTGCAGCTCGCCGCTGTACTGGCTGTGGGGTCGCGCGCCGTGTGGCCGCCCGGGACGGCTGCGCTGCGCCGCACCCTGCCGGCGCTGGTGCAGGCACACATCAAGCTGGACGGGAACGCGCTGCCCGGCAGTCCCTCATCGCCGGGACACGGCGTGGACGCGGTGCTGTTTCACGGCCGCGCCGCGGCGCTCGCCGAACTAAGCCGGCGCATCGCACACCAGGACGGACCGATCGTCGCGCTGCAGGGCCTGGCGCCGGGCGACACCGACATCCGGCTCGAGCGGCTGGTCGTCGAGCGGGTGGTCAGCGTGAATACCGCGGCTGCCGGCGGCAATGCGAGCCTGATGACGATCGACTGAACGATGAAACTAGCGATAAATCGCGTGAAAGGAACAATACAACAGTGAGAATCTACATCGACTAGACGCTGCAACCGTCTGATCCTATTCGTATTTATCGAACTTTGGCCACGCCCAGGTACCGGAGAACAACCGCTCGAGCCAGAACACCGCAATCTGCGTCTTCACGTCGCTCAACCGCCCTGCCCGCAACTCGTCGACCAGCCAGCCGAGCGTGACGATCTCGACCTCGAGGAACTCGCCATCGTCCAGCGCCTGGCCGGCGTGCACGAGGTCGCGGCACAGGAACAGGTCGATCACCTCGTCGGAGAACCCGATCGCGGTGTGTATCCGCGTGAGCAGGGCCCACTGGCGCGCCCGATACCCGGTTTCCTCGACCAGCTCGCGACGCGCCGTCTGCAGCGCGGTCTCGCCGGGATCGAGCTTTCCGGCCGGGATTTCGACGAAGGTTGCGCCCACCGGATAGCGGAACTGGCGCTCGACGAGGATGCGCTGGTCGGGAAAGACCGGCACCATGGCTGCTGCCCCGGGGTGGGCCACGAACTCGCGCTGGCTCGATCGTCCGTCGGGCAGGCGCACGCGATCACGGCGCACCTCCAGGAAGCCGCCGCTGAACACGACTTCCGAATCGATCCGGGTCTCTCGCAGGTCTTTCACGCTAGCCGTCCGATGCCCGCCCGGGCGAAGTACGCGCCGTTCGACACGGGCGCCAGGCGCCCGCCGTGCTCAGGTGGCCAGCGCCTGCCGCACCGCCTCGAGGCAGGCCGCCAGCAGCGGGCCCGGCACGATGCCCAGCCAGAGCACCAGTGCGCCGTTGACCGCCATGGTCGCACGCGCACTGGGCGCAGCTTCGATCGGCGCGAGGTCGGTGGGCACGTCGAAGTACATCACCTTGACCACCCGCAGGTAGTAGAAGGCACCCACCAGCGAGAACAGCACCGCGACCACCGCCAGCCAGATGTAGCCGGCGTCGATCACCGCCTTGAGCACCACCACCTTGGCGTAGAAGCCCACGAGCGGCGGAATGCCCGTGAACGAGAACATCATGATCAGCATCACGAAGGCCATCCACGGGCTGCGCCGGTTCAGGCCCTTCAGGTCGTCGATCTCGTCGGCCTCGAAGCCCTGCCGCGTGAGCAGCAGCACCAACCCGAACGTGCCCAGTGTCGTGAGCACGTAGGTGATCATGTAGAACAGCGCCGAGCCGTAGGCGCCTCCGGCCAGCGACGTGTCGCCGCCCACCACGCCGGCCAGCAGCCCGAGCAGCACGAAGCCGATGTGCGACATCGTCGAATACGCCAGCATGCGCTTGAAGTTGGTTTGCGCGATCGCGACGATGTTGCCGACGGCGAGCGAGGCGATCGAGAGCACCATCAGCATCATCTGCCAGTCGGCGGCCACGCCGATCAGCGCCTCGACCAGCAGCCGGAACGCGATCGCGAACGCGGCCAGCTTCGGGCCGGCAGCGATCAGCAGCGTCACCGACGTGGGCGAGCCGTGATAGACGTCGGGCAGCCAGGCGTGGAACGGCACCGCGCCGAGCTTGAACGCGAGCCCGGCGACCACGAACACGACGCCGAAGCTGAACACCAGCTGGTTGAGCTGGCCGCCGGTGTAGGCGGCGGCGATGCGCCCGTGCTCGAGCGTGCCCGCGCCCCCGTAGATCATCGACATGCCGTACAGCAGGAAGCCCGAGGCGAGCGCGCCCAGCACGAAGTACTTGATCGCCGCCTCGCCGGCGAGCGGCGCATCGCGGCGCAGCGCCACCATCGCGTACAGCGACAGCGACATCAGCTCGAGCCCGAGGTAGACGATCAGCAGGTTGTTGGCCGAGATCATCACCATCTGCCCGAGCAGCGAGAACAGCGCCAGCACGTGGAACTCGCCGCGGTCGAGCGCGCGATCGCTGCCGTAGCGCCCGCCATAGACCAGCGTGGCGGCAATCGCCGCGTAGGCGCACAGCTTGAGCAGGTGCGACATCGCGTCGGCGACGTACATGTTGGAGAACGCGTACTGCGTGGGCGAGCCGATCTGGGCCAGCGTGGCCGCCAGCGGCGCCAGCAGCGCGAGCAGCGCCAGCGCGCCGGTGGAAACGCGGCGTTGCGCCGGCACCAGCACGTCGATCAGCAGCAACGCCAGGGTCGCGACGAGCAGCACGATCTCGGGCAGCGCCGCCATCAGGTTCAGGGATTGGGCATTCATCATCGTTTCTCGAGCTTCGAGACGGCGACATGCTCGAGCAGCGCCTTCACGGAGGCTTCGGTCATGTCGGTCACCGGCTTCGGATACACGCCCAGGCCGAGCACGAGCAGCG
>CAZBTE010000006.1:0-24227 GCA_964494665.1 uncultured Limnobacter sp. | reverse complement strand
TTGCCGGGGTGATACCGGCCGGCGCGCAGCGCTACCTGCGGGTGCGCGGCGACGGCGAGTATCGGATGGCCCTGCTTCTCGGGGGCGCGGCGCCGTCGGCGCAGCCGGATCCTGCCGCGTCGGTTTCGCTCGAACTCGAGTTTGCTGATCGCGAGGTGGCGGCCTATCGTCCCTTCGGGCAGCGCGTCGACGGCCGGGTCACGCTGCGCAATGCCGGGCCTGCGGCCGCGGCCGTCACGCTCGACGTTGCGACCAGTGATGCCCGCTGGGCGGCGACGGTCGAGCCGCGGACCCTGCAGATTCCGGGAGCTTCGACCGCGAGCGCCACGCTGCGGTTGGCGGTGCCCGACGATGCCTGGGCCGACCGGCCCGTGCGGGTCAGCGTGCGGGCCCGCGGCACCGGGGACACGAAGGGCGTGGCAGTCGCTGGCGCACAGGCCGGCGCCGACGTCGTCGCACGACGCGACATCGACCCGGTGCAGCCCGCCGCTCATTGGGAGGTGCCCGATGCCCTGCGCGGCGGCTTCAACCTGGCCTGGCGTGCGCTCGGCGGCCGCTGGCTCGGCAAGCAGGACGACCGCATCGGCCTCGGGCTCGGCGACATCTTCGACGGCAGGGCCGTGCGCGAAGAGGGGCTGCTCCTGCGGGGCAAGAACACCCCGAACGAATACCTGGCGATCGTGGAACTCGCGGGAGCGGGGGCTGCGGAGATCGCCGGGTTCGCACTCAATCCGCTCGGCAAGCGCTCGGCCGGCGAGTACCTGCGCCGCTTCCGGATCGCGCTGTCCGAAGACGGCAAGCGGTTCGAGACGGTCCTCGACGGCGTGCTCGAGCCGGTGCCGCGCGAGCAGTACTTCGTGCTGGAAAAGTCGCGGCAGGCTCGTTTTGCACGCCTGAGCCTGATTGACGACCACAGCGGCAACCCGGGCGCCGGACGTGCGCTCGGCGAGTGGAAGGTGATCGCGCGTCCCGGGCACACGCCCTTCACGCGCGAGCGGACCAACCTGGCCGACCCGCGGGTGGGCGGCCACGTGGTGCGCGCGTCGCCGACGATCTCTTCGAGGTGGGACGATGCCGTGCTCGATCCGGAATCTGCGCCCGCCCGCGTCCGATTGCGTGCAGGGGAAAGCCTCGACTGGGTGATCGGCTTTCATCACGACCGCGCCGCGATGATCGACGGTATCGAGTGGATCGACGTGGCCGATGCCGGCAGGCAGGCGCAGCTGATCGAGGAGGTCAGGATCTTTGCCAGCCGGGACAGCCCGCTCGGACCGTGGGAACCGCTTGCTGCGTGGAAGCTCGCGGGCGGAAAGGAAAAGCGCCTCGTCCTGGAGCGCCCGGCCTGGGCGCGCTTCGTGCGGTTCGCGACAGCGCCGACCGACAAGGCCGTCACGCTGGTCGCACCTTCGGTGGTGCGGATCTTCGAGCGACCCGTGGGGGCCGGCTACCTGTCGATTCTCGGTGAATGGGGGTTCGACGGACACCGCGCCGTCTACGAAGCGCAGCATCCGCCCAAGCCTCCGCCGCCGTACGCAATTGCCCGTCACGGCAGCCGCGAGCAGGCGGCAGAGCTCGAGTTCGGCAAAGCGGTCGAGGGACGGGTCTGGCTCGGCCGTCACGAGCACTGGTACCGCGTGCGGGTGCCCGCCGGTCGCAACACGCTCGAGATCGCGCTCGCCGGCGAGCCGACGGTGCGCACCGTGGCGAGCATCGAAACGGCAAGCGGCGAGCAGGTCGAGACCCGGATGCTCGAGCGCGGTTCGGCTGCGCAAAGACTCGAGGCCCGCGTCGAGCCCGGGCAGACGCTGTTCGTCAAGGTGCAGGAGCCGCCCCGCAACGTGGTCTTCGCATGGGACACGAGCGCCAGCGTCGGTGCCTACCTGCCGGTGATCTACAACGCGATCTCGACCTACGCACGGGACCTCGTCCCGGGCCGCGATGCCGCGAACCTGATGCCGTTCGGCAGCGGGCTCCTGGTGCAGTCGTGGCACGGCGAACCCTGGCTGCTGCAGAAGACACTCAACGAGCATCCGCGCAAGGAGAGCTCGAGTGCGGCCGAGACGACGCTTGCGCGCGGGAGCAGGGCGCTCGCCGAACGCGCGGGCGCGAAGGCGATCATGCTGATCACCGACGCCGCCACCAACCGCGACACCGGGCTCTGGCGCGTCCTGGACGAGGTTCGTCCTCGCGTCATGGCGCTGGCGCTGGATTCGCATGGCGCCTTCGGGCGCAATCCGGTGCGCGAACAGGACCTGATGCAGGACTGGTCCCGCGTGAACAGCGGCCACTACAGTCATTTGCGCAGCGTGGGAGAGATGGAGGTGGCGTTCGACCGCGCAGCGACGCTGCTGCGCGAGCCGGCGCCATACCGGCTGGCGATCGACGCTGCATTCAAGGAGCCGCCCAGGCCGGGCGCGCTGCAGGTCGTTTCCGGCGTGCCCGCCGGCAGCAAGGGCGGGAAGGGCGGGAAACCCGCCCCGGGCAATGCCGTGGCGCTGATCCTCGACGCCTCCGGGTCGATGCTCCAGCGCATGCAGGGCGAGCGGCGGATCGAGGTCGCGCGGCGCGGGCTCGTCGAGGCGGTCACTCGCCACATCGCGCCCGGCACGCCGGTGGCGCTTCGCGTGTTCGGGCATCGCCAGGCGAACGCCTGCCGGACCGATCTGGAGATTCCCCTCGCGCCGCTGGATCCGGCGGCGGCAAGGCGGGTGATCGAACGCGTGGAGGCGCGCAATCTCGCCCGGACCCCGATCGCCGATTCGCTGGCGAAAGTGGAAAGTGACCTCGCGAAGGCTGCCGGGCCCCGGACCATCGTTCTCGTGACCGATGGCGAGGAGACCTGCGGCGGCGATCCCGAGGCGGTGATCCGAAAGCTGCAGGAGAAGGGCATCGACTTCCGCCTCAACATCATCGGATTCGCGCTCGCCGACGATACGCTGGAGGCCCGCTTTGCGGAGTGGGCCGAGCTCGGCGGCGGGCAATACTTTCGCGCGGCCGATGCCGACGGCTTCAGGCTAGCGCTGGGTGCGGCCCTGAGGACGCCCTTCAGCGTGTTCGATCGCGATGGCGCCGAGGTCGCCAGGGGACTGGTGGACGGCGACGCAGTGGCGCTACCCGCCGGGGACTACCGGGTCGTCGTCATGACCGCGCAAGGGCGACGGTTCGACGGGGTTCGGGTTCCCGCGGGCGGTGAGGCGCGGGTGCGTGTCGAATGAGCGGGCGCGGTACTTCAGCCGCCGCCAAAGCCGGAGGTGCGCGCGAGCACGATCGCCTGGGCGCGGGCCCCCGACCGACCTCGTGCACGGGCGAGTCGGTCACGTGTTCTGCTTCAGCGGGCCTGGTCGACGCCGGGCTGCTCGCGGCGCCATCGGGCCGGCGGCATGCCCAGCTCGCGGCTGAACGCCCGCGTGAACGATGCCTCCGATTCGTAGCCCACCTCGGCCGCCACCTGGGCCACGGACAACTGCGTCTCGCGCAGCCGCTGCTGCGCCACCTGCATCCGCCAGGCCGTGAGGTAACTCATCGGCGGCGTGCCGATCAGCGAGGTGAAGCGATCCGCGAACGCCGACCGCGACAACGCGACCTCGCGGGCGAGGCCCTCGGTAGTCCACGGTCGGTCGAACTGCGAATGCAGCAGCGCCAGCGCCCGACCCACCGACGGGTCGCGCAGCCCAGCGAGCCAGCCCGCCTGCCCGGGTGGCAGCGCGCACAGGTAGCGACGAATCGCCTCGATGAACATCAGCTCGGAGAGCCTGGCGATCGACAGCGCAGCGCCCGGCTCCAGGCGCGCAAGGCTCCGGGCTGCGTAGCGAAACGACGTCGCCAGCCATTCCGAGCCGGGCGAGTCGCGCAGCTCCAGCACCAGCGTCCGTGGCAGCGCTTCGAACAGCGGATGCCGGCGGTTCTCGGTACCGACGTAACCGCAGACGATCCGGGTGCGTTCGCCACCGCCGTCGTAGCGCAGCCGGGCCACGCCGTCTTCGGGATCGATCACCGTGTGGTCGGCCGCCCGGAACGGCCGCAGCCCCGGCTCGCTCGCGAGAACATGTCGCTCGTTGCGCGTGACTAGCACAACCGACTCCGGGCCGGCCTGCACCGGCGACGCCCCCTCGACCTGCAGCAGCATCCGCCCTTCGAGCACGTAGTGGAAGCCCACGACGTTCTCGGGCCGCGACTGCACCTTTCGGCATTCGTCGGCGCTGACCTGCGACTGGATGCACCAGGGTGCGCTGAGCTCGCCGGCGAGATAGACACCGCCGGTCAGCCTGATCGCCTTGAGCAGGTCGGAGAGCGCATCCATCGATTGGCAGGCGCCGCCGTGCGGCGCATCGGACAAGAATTCCGGCCGCTCTGCCATGTTGCGGCGCCGGACCGGCCAATACAGTGGCCCAACTCGATCCGCGACGCAAGCGGGTCGGTTCCACGGCGAATTCGCCGGCCCCTCACCGCAACCAGGAGAACACGACATGAAGGACTTCGCCGGATACGAGATCACCGGCACCGATGCCCGCGCGAACGAGCGCATCGGGCAGGCCATCCACGAAATGCAGTGCCTGATCGGCGACCCGTTCGCGACCATCACGCAGGCACTCGAGTTCAGTCCGGCCTCGACGATCGCGCATGTCGCGAAGGCCTGGATGCTGCTTCTCGGCACCGAGCCGGGCGCGATCGGGATGGCCCGCGATTGCTGGCGCGAGGGCTCCGCGCTAGCGGCGAACGATCGCGAGCGCCGCCACCTGGCCGCCGTGGGAGAGCTGGTCCGAGGTCGTTGGCGCGCCGCCGGCCGGCTGCTGGAGGACCTGAGCATCGACTATCCGCGCGATGCGCTGGCGCTGCAGGCGGGACACCACATCGACTTCTTCGTCGGCGACTCGCGGATGCTGCGCGACCGTATCGGGCGCGCGATCGGACAGTGGGACGATTCCATGCCCGGCTACCACGCGGTGCTTGGCATGCATGCCTTCGGGCTTGAGGAATGCGGCGACTACGGCCGCGCCGAGGCGGCCGGTCGCCGCGCGGTCGAGCTGGAGCCGCGCGACGGCTGGGCCCAGCATGCGGTCGCGCACGTGATGGAGATGCAGGGCCGCCGTCGCGACGGCATCTCGTGGATGCGCGGCAACGAGGCAGGCTGGTCCACCGACAGCTTCTTCGCGGTCCACAACTGGTGGCACCTTGCGGTGTTGCACCTGGGACTGGACGAGATCGACGAGGCGCTCGCACTGTACGACGGGCCCATCGCCGGCCCGGCGTCGCCGCTCGCGCTGCGGATGATCGATCAGTCCTCGCTGCTGTGGCGACTGGAACTGGCCGGCGTCGACGTCGGCAACCGCTGGCAGGTGCTGGCCGATCGTTGGGCGCCGCATGCGGCGGCCGGCAACTACGCGTTCAACGACTGGCACGCAATGATGGCCTTCCTCGGCGCCGGCAGGCACGAGCTGGTCGCCGAACTGCTGCAGACGCAGGCCAGGGCGCTGGACGCCGAGGGCGACAACGCCGATTTCCTTCGCGAGGTCGGCGCGGCGGCGACCCAGGCAATCCTGGCCTTCGGTGCGAAGGACATGGCCGGCGCAGCCCGGCTGCTGCGCGACATCCGCAGCAGGGCACATCGCTTCGGCGGCAGCCATGCGCAGCGCGATCTGATCGACCTGACGTTGATCGCGGCGGCCCACCGCGGTGGTGACCACCGGCTTGCACAGGCGCTGTGCGCCGAGCGGGTGGCAGCCATCAACGGGCCGCTGCCGGCCTGGCTGGCCGGAATGGCCGACGGCGGAACCCTTGCGCAACGGCAGCGGCTGGCCGCCTGAGGATCGTTGGCAGGCCGCGGCGGCATCGGCCGCTCGCGGCGCCAGCGTGCTCACGTTCGCGATCTCGAAAGTCAGGCAATGCGATCCGCCGACGCCGATGGCTGCGCTTCGATGGCGAACACGTGCGTGCTGCGGCTCACGACCTCGCGCTCGTCGTCCTTGACGCGCACGCGGATCGGCGGCGCATCGGTCTGACGCGCACGGACGCTGAAAGCGCGCGGCGTCAGTTTCAGATCGAGCGTATGGCCGCGATAGCGGATGCGCAGGTCGAGCCGCGCGAGTGCGTCGAGCAACCGCGGGCTGAACACGAGGACGTCGGCGCTGATCTCGACACCGGTCGTGACCCGCTGCACCAGGTCGACCGAGCCCGCCATCGCACCGAGATGCACACCTTCGGCGGTGGTGCCGTTCTGGATGTCGCTCACGTCGCTCTGCAGCGCTTCGGCGAAATAGCGGATTGCGCGGCCGCGATCGGAGCGCGCCAGCACCCACGCGTGCACCACGCGGCTGAGCGTCGAGCCGTGCGTCGATCGGGCGTCGTAATACTCGACGTTGCGCGGAATCGCCTCGGGTGGCAGCGAATAGCCGAGCCGCGCAAGCAGGTCGCGCAGCTCGTCGGCCGAGAAGACGTAGAACAACATCAACACGTCGGCCTGCTTCGACACCTTGTAGCGGTTGGCACTGTCCCCCTCGGCTTCGAGAATGAGCTCGAGCCGATGGATGTCGCCGTAACGCAGGCGGTAGTGCTCCCAGTCGAGCTCCTCCAGCCCTTCGTAGCCCTCGAACTGGCTGATGATGCCGTCCCCGTGGAACGGGACGTACATGCGGCGACTGATGTCGTCCCATCGTGCCGTTTCTTGCGCTGACAGGCGAAGCTGCGCCACGAGCTCGCCGCGACGCTGGTCGGGAAGCGACTCGAGCACCTCGAGCGCCCGGCACAGCACCCAGGCTGCCATGACGTTCGTGTAGGCGTTGTTCTTCAGTCCGGGCTCCGACGCACCGGGATAGGCCTCGTGGAACTCGTCCGGCCCCATGACGCCGTGAATCTCGTAGCGGCCGCGTGCCTCGTTCAGCGTCGCGACGCTCGACCAGAAGCGCGCGATCTCGAGGATCAGCTCGGCGCCGTAGAACTGCAGGAACTCGAGGTCGCGCGTCACCTGGTGGTACTGCCAGACGTTGTAGGCGATCGCGGCCCCGACGTGACGCTGCAGGTACGAGTTGTCCGGCACCCAGTGTCCGGAGCGCGGGTTCAGGTTCACCTCCTGCGTCTCCTCCTGGCCGTCGCTTCCGCTTTGCCACGGGAACATCGCACCCTCGAAACCTGCGTTCCTCGCCGCGGCGCGTGCCTCGTCGAGCCGGCGGTAACGGTACAGGAGCAGCGAACGCGTGATCTCCGGCATCCGGTAGTTCAGCGTGGGGAAGATGAACAGTTCGTCCCAGAAGATGTGTCCCTCGTAGGCTTCTCCCGTCCAGCCGCGCGCCGGCACGCCGATGTCCCGGCCGATCGAGTTCAGCGAGGCGGCCTGCAGCAGGTGCAGCATGTTCAGCCGCAGCAGCATCGGAAAGTTCAGCCGGAAGGCCTCGCCGGCAGGCTCCAGATGCACGTCGTAGCGACGCCACAGGTGTTTCCAGGCGAGCGCGTGACGCGCGAGCACGGGGCCGAAGCGCTCGGCTCGTTCGAGCCCCTTGCACGCAGCGATCACCGGTTCGGAGATCGCCTCGTCGCGCGACGTGTACAACGCGACGAGCTTCTCGACCACGAGCGGCTTGCCCTGCTCGACGGCGACGTCGAACTCCTGCGCGATGTAGCCATGTTCGGTCACTTCGCGCCGCGCCGATGCAACGACTTCGCCGTCGATCCACGCGCTCGTGCGCGCCGCCTGTGCGACCCGGAGCTTCGATTGCGACGTTCGTACCAGCAGGTAGACCGTGTCGTTCGAGAAGCGCCCGCTCTCGAGCGCCACCAGGTGCCGGTTGTCGAATTGCCGATACAGCTTCACGCCGTCGTTCACCACGCGGCCGTCGATAGCCGAGCGCACCGCGAGGGGCGCAGACCAGTTCTCGGGGATGAGCTCGAGTTCGAGCGCTGCAAGATGCGGATGCGACATGGAGACGATCCGGCGCTCCTTCAGCGTCGTGCGCCGTTTAGCGTGATCCTCGAAGCAGATGTTCCGACGCAGCATTCCCCGCCGCAGATCGAGCTCCTGGCGGTATGACAGGATCGTTACCGAGCGCAGGTCGAACCAGTCGCCGGCGTCGATGCGGAAGTTCAAAGCAAGCCAGTTCGGCAGATTGACGAGGCTCTCGTTCTCCACCGAGCGCCCCGCGATGTTCGTTCGGAGGCGGTTGTAGCCGCCTGCAAGATAGGTACCGGGATAGTGCACGTCGTCGGCGCTTGCCCACGGTGCGGCCGCGCGCGCAGCGAAGTACCCGTTGCCGAGCGCGCACAGCGCTTCGCGCATCCCTTCACGCGCCGGATCGAATTCCTCGTAGACGAGCGACCAGGCGGACGGCGGTTCGACGTCGACCGCGATCTCCCCGAGGTTCGTCACGACGACCTTGGCACCGGCCTCGTGCAACACATGCGGGTCACCGACGCGGTCGACGCCGATCACGAGCCCGAACCCGCCCGCTTCGCCGGCTGCCACTCCGGCGATCGAATCCTCCACGACGACCGTGCGACGTGGATCGGCGCCTAGCCGGCGAGCCGCCTCGAGGAACATGTCGGCCGCCGGTTTGCCGCGCAGACCGGCGCGCTCGAGATCGAGCCCATCGACGCGTGCGTCGAACAGGTGCGCAATGCCGGCGGCCGCGAGCACGGTCGCGCAGTTGCGGCTCGACGAGACGACCGCGGTCTTCACGTCGTTCGCACGCAGGATCTCGACGAGCGTGACGGCGGCTTCGTATCGCTGCACCCCGTTGGTCCGCAGCCGCTGCAGGAAGTACGCATCCTTTCGCTTCGCCAGCGCCTGCGCGGTGTGCGCTTCGGGCGGATCGTCGGCGTCGCCCGCGGGCAGCGTGATGCCGCGCGCTTCGAGAAACGACGTGACGCCGTCGATGCGCAGCTTTCCGTCGACGTATCGCCGGTAATCGGCGTCGACGTCGAACGGGACGCAGGTTTCACCCGTGGCGTCGGCGCGCTCGCGAAGGAACGCATCGAAGAGCTCCGCCCACGCAGCGGCGTGCACGCTTGCCGTGTCGGTGAGCACGCCGTCGAGGTCGAAGAGCACCGCGTCGTGATCGCGCGGTGACAACGTCACGACCGGGCTGGTGCTGCCCGAGGCTCCAGGTTGTTGCTGCGGTGACGCTTCGATCCTCATGTCCTCCGTGCGCAGCAAGGCAGCCGCACCGGACCTTGCCGGTGCCGATTATCCGATACCTGGTGTCGGCGTGCCTCGACGCGCGAGGTAGACTGCTCGCCGCTGCAGCCGATTTCCCCCGACAACAGACCTCCCGGGAGCAGGACGATGAACGGAACCACCCTTGCTGGCAAGCTGTCGCTGGCGCTCGCTGCGTTGGCCCTGGCGTCGAGCGCGGCCATCGCGCAGGGCGGCGGATCGAAGCCGGTCGATCCGATGGCGCAGGCGACGCAACGCGCACCGGGTGGCGAGAAGCTCGACATCAACACCGCCAGCGTCGCGCAACTCGAGGCGCTCAAGGGCATCGGTCCGGTGCGCGCGGCTGCGATCGTCAAGGGCCGCCCCTACAAGGGCAAGGACGACCTGGTGCGCCGCAAGATCATCCCGCAGTCGGTCTACGACGAGATCAGCGACGAGATCATCGCGAAGCAGAAGTAGCGCCGGCGCACGGCAGCCGGCCGCGCGACCCGCCGGGGATGATCGTAGTGTGAACAGGCCCTAGCTGAAGTAGGCCTTGCGCACGTACTGGTCGACCATCCGCTCGGTGTTGAAGAACGAGCCGTTGAGCGCGATGGCGTGGCGCATCACGTCGATGTAGCGGTCCTGGTCGCGGTAGAACATCGGCAGGACTACGGTCTCGAGCTTGCTGTACAGCGAGTGGGCGTCGAAGCTGCGTTCGTCGACGCCTGGGGCGTTGCCTTCTCCGTTGGCGCCGCCGCCGATCGCCCAGCCGGTGACATTCTCGATGCAGCCCTCGACCCACCAGCCGTCGAGCACCGACAACTGCGGCACGCCGTTCATGGCCGCCTTCATCCCGCTGGTGCCCGACGCCTCGAGCGGCGGCTGCGGCGTGTTCAACCACAGGTCGACCCCTGCGACCATGCGCCTGGCGGCCGCGATGTCGTAGTCCTCGAGATAGGCGACCGCCAGCTTGCCCCGCAGCTGCGCGATGTGCTCGAAAACGTGGCGAATCAGCTCCTTGCCGCCGCCGTCGCGCGGATGCGCCTTGCCGCCGAAGATCACCTGGATCGGACCCTGGGTCTGGTGCAGCGCCAGCAGGCGGCCGACGTCGTGGAACAGCAGGTCCGGGCGTTTGTAGGTCGTGGCGCGGCGTGCGAAGCCGATCGTGAAAGCATTCGAGAACATGCCGGCCCCGGTCCGCTGGTTGACCCACGCGACCAGGTCCTGTTTCGCCGCCTGGTGCGCCGCCCACAACTCGTGCCGGGGAATGCCCAGCGCATAGCGCAGGCTCGCATTGTCGGCCCGCCAGGCGGTGATGTGCCGGTCGAGCACTGCCTGGATGCGTGGCGAGACCCAGAAGCCGGCGTGGACGCCGTTGGTGATCGAGTCGACCTTGTACTGGGCGAACATCTGGCGCGAGATCTCGCCGTGCCTGCGGGCGACGCCGTTGACGAAGTGGCTGTTGTCCAGTGCGAGGTAGGTCATGTTGAGCACGTTGTCGAGGCAGAACTCGACTGCACGCTCGTCGTAGGCGCCGTGGTAGTCGGTAAGCACGCGGCGCACCAGCGACAGCCGGAACTGGTCGTGACCGGCCGGCACCGGCGTATGCGTCGTGAACACGCACAGCGGCTTGACCGCCACGGCGATCTCGCGCGTCACCTTTGCGAGGCCGCGACGCTGCATCTCCTCGTAGCCGAGTTCGAGAACCAGCAGCGCCGCGTGCCCCTCGTTCATGTGAAAACGCCGGATCTCGTCGTATCCGAGTGCGCGCAGCATCCGCACGCCGCCGATCCCGAGGATGATTTCCTGGCACAGCCGGTAACGGTCGTCGCCGCCGTACAGGTGATCGGTCAGGTGTCGGTCGCCGTCTGCGTTCTCCGGCAGGTCGCTGTCGAGCAGCAGCACCGGCACGATGGCCCGGGAGACGCCGCGGACGTCGTAGCGCCACGCGCGCAGGGCGACGTCGCGGCCCTCGATGCTCACCGTGGCGCGCTCCGGCAGCTCCGTCAGCCGCTCGGCCGGCGACCACGGTTGCGGCTCCTCGCTCTGCGCGCCGTGTGCGTCGAGGCGCTGGCGGAAGTATCCCTTGCGGTGCACCAGCGTGACCGCGACCATCGGCACGTCGCCGTCTGCGGACGAGCGGATCGTATCGCCGGCCAGCAGGCCGAGGCCGCCGCTGTAGGTGGGAAGCGCCTCGTCCAGGCCGATCTCCATCGAGAAGTACGCGATCGTGGTGCGGCCGGGCATGATGCGGCCTCCTTGCTCAGGCGAACGGCTCGAAGCGCTGCGTTGTTGCGGCTCGCTCAGTCGAGCAGCGACAGGTCGCGCACCGCTCCCTTGTCGGCCGACATCGCCAGCTTCGCATAGGCCTTCAGCGCCGCCGACACCGCGCGCTTGCGCGGCTCGGCCGGCTTCCATCCGTTCTCGTCCTGCGCGGCGCGGCGGCGCGCGAGCTCGTCGTCGGCGAGCAGTGCGTCGATTCGGCGATTCGGGATGTCGATGCGGATGCGATCGCCGTTGCGCACGAGCCCGATCGCGCCGCCCGCGGCCGCCTCGGGCGACACGTGGCCGATCGACAGGCCCGAGGTGCCACCGGAGAAGCGCCCGTCGGTGAGCAGCGCGCAGGCCTTGCCCAGCCCTTTCGACTTGATGTACGAGGTGGGGTACAGCATCTCCTGCATGCCGGGGCCGCCCTTCGGTCCCTCGTAGCGGATCACGACCACGTCGCCGGGCCTGACCTGGTTGCCGAGGATCTTCTCGACCGCTTCGTCCTGCGATTCGAACACGCAGGCCGGCCCCTCGAACACGAGCAGCGCGTCGTCGACGCCGGCGGTCTTCACGACGCAGCCGTCCTGCGCGATGTTGCCGTACAGGACGGCGAGGCCGCCTTCGGGCGAGTAGGCGTGCGCGATCGAGCGGATGCAGCCGCCGGCACGGTCGGTATCGAGCGACGGCCAGCGCGCCTCCTGGCTGAAGGCCACCTGCGACGGCACGCCGGCCGGGCCCGCGCGGTAGAAGGTCTTCACGTCGTCGGACGGGCTGCGCAGCAGGTCCCATTGCGCGAGCGCGTCGGCGAGCGTCGCGCTGTGCACGGTCGGCACGCCGGTGTGCAGCCGACCGGCGCGGTCGAGTTCGCCCAGGATCGCCATGATGCCTCCGGCGCGGTGCACGTCCTCGACGTGGTACTCGGGCGTGTTCGGCGCCACCTTGCACAGCTGCGGCACGACGCGCGACAGGCGGTCGATGTCCTTCATCGTGAAGTCGATGCCGGCCTCCTGCGCGATCGCCAGCAGGTGCAGGATGGTATTGGTCGAACCGCCCATCGCGATGTCGAGCGTCATCGCGTTCTCGAAGGCCTGGAAGCCGATCGAGCGCGGCAGCACGCGCTCGTCGCCCTGCTCGTAGTAGCGTTTCGCGAGCTCGACGATCAGGCGGCCCGCGCGCCGGAACAGCCGCTCACGGTCGGCGTGCGTGGCCACCAGCGTGCCGTTGCCCGGCAGCGCCAGGCCGAGCGCCTCGGCCAGGCAGTTCATCGAGTTGGCGGTGAACATGCCCGAGCACGAGCCGCAGGTCGGGCAGGCCGAGCGCTCGACCTCGGCCACCTGCGCGTCCGGCACGTTCTCGTCGGCCGCCATCACCATCGCGTCGATGAGGTCGACCTTGTGCGCGGACAGCTTCGTCTTGCCGGCCTCCATCGGTCCGCCGGAGACGAAGATCACCGGGATGTTCAGCCGCATCGCGGCCATCAGCATTCCGGGCGTGATCTTGTCGCAGTTCGAGATGCACACCAGCGCGTCCGCGCAGTGCCCGTTGACCATGTACTCGACCGAGTCCGCGATCAGGTCGCGACTGGGCAGCGAGTAGAGCATGCCGTCGTGGCCCATCGCGATGCCGTCGTCGATCGCGATGGTATTGAACTCCTTCGCGACGCCGCCGGCCGCCTCGATCTCGCGCGCCACCAGCTGGCCCATGTCCTTCAGGTGCACATGACCCGGCACGAATTGCGTGAACGAGTTGGCGACCGCGACGATCGGCTTGCGGAAGTCCTCGTCCTTCATGCCGGTCGCGCGCCACAGCGCGCGGGCGCCGGCCATGTTGCGGCCGGCAGTGGAGGTGCGGGAGCGGTAGGCGGGCATCGGAAATCCTCGGGAGCATGCAATACGTGCGGGGCAAACGCCGCGTTGCCCGGAATTCTCGCACTTTGCCGGGCATGCACGCGGCCGCGCGGCTGCGGCAGGCGATCCCGCCCCCCGGAGCGGATGCGCACTAGAATGGACCCGGCTCCGCCTGGGGCGGTTCCAACCTCCACGTTTTCAAAGGGAAATCGATGACCGGGACACGACGACTGCATGGCCCTCTGATTGCGCTCTTGCTGCTTCTGCTGCTGCTGCTGATTCCAGCGGCGCAGGCGCGCGAAATGGCCAGCGTCGCCCGGGACGAGATCAACATGCGCTCGGGGCCGGGAACCGGACACGAGATCGTCTGGCAGTTGAGCCGCGGTTATCCGCTGCAGGTGCTCGGTCGAAAGGGGGGCTGGCTGCGGGTACGGGACTTCGAGAACGACGAGGGCTGGGTCTACCGGTCGCTGACCGGCAAGCGGCAGCATCACGTGGTCAAGTCGAAGATCGTCAACATCCGCAGCGCGCCGAGCACGCGCAGCCGGATCGTCGGCAAGGCCGAGTACGGCGAGGTGCTGCGCACGCTCGAGAAGCGCCAGGACTGGGTGAAGGTCCGCAACGGCGGCGGGCTGGTCGGCTGGGTAGCGCGGCGCCTCCTCTGGGGTTGGTAGGATCGCGGCGCAACGGGGACAGCGCAATGAAGGGATCGATACGACAGGGCAGGGCCGTGGGCACGACACTCGGCACGCTGGTCGCCAGGACCGCTCGCACGGCCGTGGTCGTGCTGGCGCTCGCGCCTGGTTGGGGTGCGCACGACGCGCGTGCGCATGGAGCGACGCACGACACGCATGGTGCCTCGACGACGAGAGTGCAGAAGCCCTGGGGCATTGCGGGCGATGCCCGCGAGGCAAAGCGCACCGTCGAGATCCGGATGCTGGACACGATGCGCTTCGTTCCTGGGCAGATCGACGTACGCGAAGGCGAGACGGTGCGACTGGTGCTGCACAATGCCGGCAAGACGATGCACGAGCTGGTGATCGGTACGAAGCAGGCACTCGATGAGCACGCCGCGCTGATGGCGAAGTCGCCCACGATGGAGCATGACGAACCGCACATGGCCCACGTGGCACCGGGGCGTCGCGGCGAGATCGTCTGGACTTTCAACAGGGCGGGCGAGTTCGACTTCGCCTGCCTCATCGCGGGCCACTACCAGGCCGGCATGGTGGGCAAGGTGCGCGTGTCGCCTTGAGACCGGTGCGCGCTGCGCTGTCTGGATCACTCCACTGGTCGATCGACCCGGCCTGAGCCGGTGCGTGCCTGGCCCACGCAGTGAAATACCGCCGCCTGCTGTTCATCACCGATCTCGCCGCCGATCCGGGCCACGCACTGGCGACGATCGGGCGCCTGCTGCCGGCCGCCGAGCAACTCGTCGTGCTGGCCTGCCTGCCCGAGCGCAAGCTGGCATGGTTCGTCGACGAGGCGCCAACGGAAGCGGAGCTTGCCGGCCTGGCGACGCTCGATCGGCTGCGCGCGCAAGCCGCCGAGGCGGGCACGGCAGTCGAAATCCGGCTCGTACCCGCGCCCGACATCGAGGCGCTCGACAAGCTCGCGGCGGCTGCGGACATCGACCTGCTGGTGACTGGCCCGTTCTCGTTCGACTCAGCGCTGGCCGGCATCGCCAGCATCACGGCGCTTCGCAAGCGCCGTTCGATGGCGGTGCTCTGGGTGCCGGACAGCGGACCGGCCGATGCGGCGAGGCCGGCGGCCCCTGCCGCGCAGCGGCGACCGACGAAGCTGCTCTGCTTCGCCACCGGGCAGCGAGCCGGCGTGGCGGTGACCGCCTTCCTGCGCGACCACGGCGATCCGGCGCAGCAGGTCACGGTGTTGCAGACCGGCGCGTCGCTGCCGAACGACTGGTCGGCTGCGCTCGACGTGGCCGGCATCAGCGGCTCGGTCGACCTGCTCACCGCGGACGGCCGTTCGCTGATGCAGTGGGTGGAGGAACGGCCGCCGGCGCTGGCGCTGACGTTCGACCTGCTGGTCGTCGCGCACCTGCCGGTGGCGCTGCTGCTCAGCGCACGGTCCACGACGCCGTGCCTGGTGCTGCCGCCTGCGCCACCCGGGCGCCCGCTGGTCGAGCGGGCGCTCGACGGGCCGGACCTCGTCGTCCTCGGCGGCCCGTTGCGCGCGCGCTTCGAATACGCGGTCGGGATCGGCCGCCGCACGGTCATTCCCGACCAGGCGCTGGCCTTCGTCTCGCAAGGCAAGGTGGTCGCGAAGGTCGAATCGCGCGACGGCAACGTGTCATGGGCGTACGACGGACGCGCGCGGGCCTGCGGCGTGTTCCGCGTCGAGGGCAGCGATGTTGCGCATCCGCTGGCCGCGGTCGAACTGCGGCTGGCGATCCTGCGCCCCGGATCGGCGCCGATGCTGCTGTTCGACGCCGAGGTGTCCGACGATGAGCTGACCTCCCTGCGCGGCGCGACCGCGGCCGCGGGACAAGGCCGTCCCGAGTTGGTCGCCGTACGCCTGCGGCCGGTGCTCAGCTGCCGATCGATCCGCGCACGCCTCGAGGAGGCTGGCCTGGCGGCACGCGTCATCGACGCGAGCGTCGTGCTCGACGAAGGCGCCGCGCTCGACGTGCCCGAGCTGGCCGACGCGGTGCGGCTGGCGCGCGTGGCTGCGCGCATGCGCGCGGCGGGATTTCCGGTCGTGGCGATCGTGCACCGATCGGAGCTGGCGCCGTCGACGATCGGATTCGCGGCGCTGCGTGCGTCCGAGATCGATGCCCTGCGCGCAGGACCATTGCCGGCGGCCGCGCTGCCGGCGCGGCCCGCGTCGCTGGCCTGGCGGCTCGATCAGATGACGGGTGCGCCTGTCATCGCAGGCAACCGGATCGACGTCGAACTGGACAACGTCGTGGCCCGGCGCTGGTTGCTCGCCGCGATCGCGAGCAGCGTCGATCGGATTCACTTCCAGACCTACATGGCGGCCGACGACGACATCGGGCGCCAGATCGAGGCGGCCCTCGTGCGGGCGGCCGCGCGCGGCGTGACCGTGCGCCTGCTGGTCGATTCGCTGCACGGCCTGCACGGCTCGCTCGGTGTGCGCAACCCCCTGCTCGAGCGACTCGATGCGGCGCCGGGGATCGAAGTGCGGGCCGGCCAGCCGATCGACGGCGTGCCTACGGTGGAAGACCTCAAGCAGCGCGATCACCGCAAGCTGGTCGTCGTCGACAACCGGCTCGCGTTGCTCGGCGGGCGCAACGTCGCGCACGAGTACTACACCGGGTTCGACGAAGTCGCGCTCCGCACACAGTCGATGTGGCGCGAGGTCCCCTGGCTGGATGCCGGGGCGCGGGTCGAGGGACCCGCCGTCACGGCACTCGAGCAGGGATTCCTCGATGCCTGGTGCGCGGCGGGCGGCGAGGCGTGGCCGGTCGCGCAGTGCGCCGTGGCCGGCGCATCGGCCGCGCGCGTCGTCGCGCATCACGGCCTGCGCGATGCGCGCACCCTCGACACCTACCTGGCAATGATCGACACGGCGCAATCGCAGGTGCAGGTGGTGAACGGGTTTCCGCTGATCCTGGAGATCCAGCACGCGCTGCTGCGCGCGCTGCAGCGAGGCATTCGGGTGCGCGTGCTCACCGGGCACCTGACGCCCATGTTCGGTGACCGGCCGTTCGAAGGCCCGTGGTCGGGCGCACGCGCCGCTGTCACCGAGTTCGTGCATTCCCGTGTCGATGCGCTGGTCGCGGCGGGTGCCGAGGTCTACCAGTTCGCCGTCGCGCCGCAGCCGCGATGGGAAAGCGGCCTCGGTCCGGTGCTGTCGCACGTGCACGCGAAACTGATGAGCGTCGACGGACGGGTCTGCGCGGTGGGCAGCGCCAACATGGACATCACCGGCGGCTACTGGGAAAGCGAACTGCTGCTGGTGGTCGAGGACGCCGTGATCACCGCCACGGTCGATGCGCGCCTCGCTGCGTTGATCGCCGGGTCACGGCGCGTCGACCGCGACGATCCGCAGTGGCGGCAGCTCGCCGAGCGGCGCGCCTGGATGCGTTACTGGCCGGGAATGCTCGCGGTCTAGGCGAGGGTTTGCGTGCGCGTCCCGCCAATGGACACCGGTTGCAGCGAACGCCCGCTCGCATCGACCACGTGCGCCCGGACCGAAACGATCCCTCCATCGTCGTCGATTTCGTACAGGTTGAATCCGGCGCGCACCGCTTCGTGGGGGTGATCCAGCGCAGCGCCGCTGGCGGCGACCAGGTCGAGCGAACCGGCTGCCGTTCGCAGCTGGCATCGCATGCGCCGATGGATGTGGCCGTACAGCACGAGGCCCCGTGCAAGGCCACCCAGCGTTCTGCGCAGCGCTGCCGAATCGACGAGACCGTCACGCAGCCGGGCAATGCGCAGCCCCGAATTGATTGGCGGGTGGTGCACGAGCACGACTGGCAGGCGGCGCCTGACATCCGGATGGTCGAGCAGCGCCGCGAGTGCTTCGAGCTGGGCGGCGCCCACATAGCCGGCCGACACGAAGGGCGGGCGCGGCACGGCGCTCGACAGCGCGATGATCGCGGTCGGGCCGCGCAGCTTCACGCAGGGAAAGCGGCCCGCGGGCAGGTCGATCGCGTATTGCGGCAGGTCGCTCTCGAGGAACGAACCGAAGTGATGCGGGAAGCGGCGCTCGCGATGAATCGACGGCAGGTAGATGTCGTGGTTGCCCGGCACCACCGTCGCCTCCACGCGACGGGCGACGTCGCTGAACAGCGCGAGGGCCTCGTCGAACTCGCTCTCGAGCGCGAGATTCGTGATGTCGCCGGTGACGACCACGTGATCGGCCTGCGCAGCCGCTGCCTCGACCACCGCGTCCAGGTATTCGCGTCGGTACACGCGGCCGCGCCGCAGCATCAGGTTGGCGTGGCCCGTGATCCGCTTGTTGAACAGCACGCGGCGCCACTCGACACCGGTAGGCGACAGCACGTGGGTGTCGGAGAGGTGCGCGATCCGGAACGGCCGATGCGCGGGCGCCTGCCCGGTGCGGTCTGACGGTTGTACGCGCTCGGCGCTCACGAGGTCTCCCACCTGCGACTCGGGCTCGATGCTACGGCCGGTCGCGTCGCCATGCCCGCGCCACGAGCTTGCGCAGCTCGCCGAACCAGAGCACCACGCTGGCCATCGCCGCGCAGGCCAGCCACTGGTCCGCGGCGAGCGGCACCGTGCCGAAGGCGACGTTCAGGAAACCGACGTGCACGACCGCCACCTGCAGCACGACCGACAGCGCGACCGCTCCCCACAACCATGGATTGACGAACAGGTGGCGGAACGCGCTGACGGATTCGGAGCGGGCGTTGAAGCAGTTGAACAGCTGCGCGAACACCAGCGTCGTGAAGGCTGCGGTGCGCGCGTTGGCGAGTTCGTGCGTGCCTTCGATCAGGCCGCCCGGCAGGTACATGTCGAGCGTCAGCAGCGTGACCACCGCCATGACTGCGCCGATCGCCAGCACGCCGGTCCACATTCGCGCATCGATGACCCGCTCGTCGGGCGCACGCGGCTTGCGGGCCATCACATCGTCGGTTTCGGGATCGATGCCCATGGCCAGCGCCGGGCCGGAATCGGTGATCAGGTTGATCCAGAGGATCTGCGTGGCGAGCAGCGGCAGCACCACTGCGCCTCCGGATGCCGGGGTGGCGAGACCGATCACGCCGGCCAGCACGACGCCGAGGAATACGGTCAGCACCTCGCCCATGTTCGACGACAGCAGGTAGCGCAGGAACTTCCTGATGTTGTCGAAGATGGCGCGGCCCTCGCGCACCGCCTGGACGATCGTGGCGAAGTTGTCGTCGGCGAGGATCATCCGGGCGGCTTCCTTCGTCACCTCGGTGCCGGCGATGCCCATTGCCACGCCGATGTCCGCCGACTTCAATGCGGGCGCGTCGTTGACGCCGTCGCCTGTCATCGCGACGACGTTGCCGTCGGCCTGCAGCGCGTCGACGATGCGCAGCTTGTGCGCCGGCGCCACGCGCGCGAACACCGAGGTCGTGCGGATCGCTTCGGCGAAGCCTGCGTCGTCGAGTCCGTCCAGGTCGTCCCCCGTCAGCGCGGCCGCGCCGGCCTCGACGATGCCGAGTTCGGCGGCAATGCGCGCAGCCGTGCGCGGATGATCCCCGGTGATCATGATCACGCGAATGCCGGCGCGATGCGCGTCGAGGATGGCCTGGGCCGCCTCCTCGCGCGGCGGGTCGATGATTCCCACGGTTCCCGCGAAGATGAGGTCGCGCTCGAGCTGCGCGGCGTCCTCCGGTTCGGTGGCCTCGTCCTCGCGCAGCGGGCGATAGGCCACCGCCAGCGTGCGCAGCGCGGCGTCGGTCATCGAATCGACGTCGGCCAGGATGCGCCGGCGCAACGGGTCGTCGAGCGGCACCACTTCCATCCCGATGCGCGCGCTGGTGCACAAGCCGAGCAGCACGTCTGGCGCGCCTTTGGCGATCAGCACGCGCTCGTCGCCGTGCTCGTGGTCCACTTCGATGGTGGACATCATCTTGCGCTCGGACGTGAACGGAATCTCGCCGACACGCTCGAAACGCCGCTCGCGCCGTTCGTGAACGCCGAGCTTGCGCTCGGCGACCAGGAAGGCCGCCTCGGTGGGATCGCCCTGGATCTCCCAGTCGCCATTCTCGGTTCGCTGCAATTGCGCGTTGCCGGCCAGGCTGCCGCCGCTCAGCACGAGGATCGCCTCGGCGCGTTGCCCTTCGTGCTGCAGTGCTGTGCCGTCGACCTCGACGCTGCCCTGGGGCGCGTAGCCCACGCCGGTGACGCGTGCGGTGCCCGATGCGGTCATCACGCGCTCGATCGTCATCTCCGAGCGCGTCAGCGTGCCGGTCTTGTCCGTGCAGATGACCGAGGCCGAGCCGAGCGTTTCGACCGACGACAGGTTCTTGACGATCGCATTGCGCCTGGCCATTCGTTGCACGCCGAGCGCGAGCACCACCGACAGGATCGCCGGCAGCCCCTCCGGAACGGCGGCCACCGCCAGCGAGACGCCCAGCAGCAGTACGTTGATGACGTCGTCGGCGCTGCGGACCTCGAAGACGAGGAAGACCGTTGCGACGACGATCAGCGCGACGACCATGACGGCAATGCCGAGCGTGCGCCCGATCCTTGCGACCTCCCTTTGAAGCGGCGTCGACTCCTCTTCGGTCGCCTCGAGCATCTCGGCGATCACGCCCATCTGGCTGGCCATGCCGGTTGCCGTGATCACCGCACGCCCGGTGCCCTGGACGACGGCCGTGCCGTTGAAGACCATGTCGAAGCGATCGCCCAGCGCAACCGGGCCGGGCAGGGTGGCCTCGTCCTTCAGCACGGCTTCGCTCTCTCCGGTCAGAGAGGCCTCCTGGATGCGCAACGAGGCCGCCTCGACCAGCCGCGCATCGGCGCCGACGGCGTCGCCCTCGGCAAGCACGAGCAGGTCGCCGCGCACCAGTTGCGCGCTCGGGATCCGCTGCAACTCGCCGTCGCGCACCACCGACGACGTCACGGCGGTCATTCGCGACAGCGCCGCCACGGCGTTGCGTGCCTTGGCTTCCTGCGCGAAGCCGAGCACCCCGTTGAGCAGCACGATGAGCCCGATCACGATTGCGTCGACGGGCCAGCCGGCGCGGCCGTCGATTGTCCAGGCGACCAGCGCGATGACGATCGCCGCCAGCAGCAGGTAGATCAGCGGATCCTGGAACTGGGCCAGGAAGCGTCGCCAGCCCGGGGTGGGCGGTGCCGCGCGCAACACGTTCGGCCCATCCTGCGCGAGGCGTCGCGCCGCCTCATGCGCGCTCAACCCGCCTTCGAGGTCGGTGCGCAGCATGCGGGCGACATCGCCCGCGTCCAGCGTGGACGGGTCCGGCATTGCCGGCACAGGGCCGGCGTTCCCGGATGCAGCTCGGGAAACTCGCGGAATCACGCGCTCCGATTCGGTGGGCTGTCCGGCCGCAACCCTACCACGCGTGACGCGAACCCTAGAGAACTGCTCAGCCCCTCAGTGTCCGGTTGAACAGGTCGATCGTGCGCTGCCAGGCGAGCTTCGCAGCCTCGGCGTTGTAGCGAGGCGTGGTGTCGTTGTTGAACGCATGCTCGGTGTTCGGATAGAAGAAGGCTTCGTAGCGCACGCGTGCCGCTTTCAGCGCCGCCTCGTACGCAGGCCAGCCGGCGTTGGTCCGCTCGTCGTTGCTCGCGTAGTGGATCTGCATCTCGGCCCTGATGTCCGGAACGTCGGCGGCCGCCGGCGCCCGGCCGTAGAACGGCACCGCGGCGCGCAGCTCGGGCAGCCGCGTGGCGAGCAGGTTCGCGATGCCGCCGCCATAGCAGAAGCCGACGACACCGATCCGGCCGGTGACCGCCGCATGCGATCGCAGCATTGCTGCCGCGGCGACGAAATCCTCGTGCGCCTTCGGCTGCTCGAGTTGCCCGAACAGCGCGCGCGCCTTGTCCTCGTCGCCGGGGTAACCACCGAGCGGAAACAGCGCGTCGGGCGCGAACGCGACGAAGTCGGCCAATGCCAAGCGCCGCGCGATGTCTTCGATGTGGGGATTCAGCCCGCGGTTCTCGTGGACCACGAGCACGCCGGGGCGCTTGCCGCTCGCCGCCGCCGGGCGGACCAGGTAGCCGCGCCCCTTGCCGTGGCCGCGCGGCGATTCGAATTCGACATGCTCGGCGCGGATGCGCGAGTCGTCCGGTGCGACCTGTTGCGCACGCGCGAAACGGGGCGACAGCGCCTCGAGGAACGCGAGCGCGCTGACACCGACCGTCGCATGGCGCGCTGCGCCCGCGAGAAAGTCTCGCCGCGAGATGTCGCCGTGCACGTACCGATCGAAGAGCCGAAGCACCTCGCGCGGAAAATCCTCCGCCTGCCTCGGCGACGGGCTCGGGCTCGAGGGGGGTGTCACGTGCGGATCGGCCATCGGGTGTCCCTCCTGGATCGGTGTCTGGAGAACGTCGGCACGAGATCTGTCTTCTTACGGCGCGTGTGCGGCAGATCAAGGACTCGCACGCTCGTTCGGTACGAAGATCGATGCATCGACGCAACACGGCCGTCGCACGTTCGAGGGCCACCCGGCAAGGCATGAGCCACGACCCGACAGCGACCCCTCCCGGCCGGATGCTGGCTGACGAATTCCTGAAGCCGCTGGGCATGAGCATCTACCGGCTGGCCGAGGAGATCGGTGTGCCCGCCAACCATCTGGGCGAGATCGTGGCCGGAACGCGCGGCATCACCGCCGAAACCGACCTGCGGCTGTGCAGGTTCTTCGGGCTCTCGGATGGCTGGTGGCTGCATCTGCAAGCCGACTACGACAGCGCCGTCGCGCGTGCGGCGTTGGCGGGCAGTCTGGCGCGAATCAGGCCGTGGAAAGCCGAGGACAGGGCGTTCGTTCACTGAAGGAGCGGGCACGCGGCCACAGCGCGGATCAGGGCGGCCGCTCGTAGTCGGCGAGCGACGTTCCCGCCGCGTTCTCATGGCGCGGCGCGACGCGCCACAGCAGCCAGGCGGCGCCCGCGAGGTAGACCGCGCTTCCGGGAATCCACATCACGAGCCCGGCGACCTGCTGGTCCCACAGTTCGCGCGACTCGGCAGCGTAGAGGGGCGCGCGCGCAAACGTGAGCAGCGCGCCGAGCAGGCCGGTATGCATGAGGGTGACCAGCAGCGCAAGCAGCGCCTGAAGCGCAGCGCGGCGGCCCGCGCGCAGCACCGACCACCAGAACAGCCAGGCGCTGAACAGGAAGCAGGCATGCTCGATCACGTGCCAGCCGGGGTCGAGCGCCGCCAGCATGTATGGCCGCGGCGCATGCCAGAACCAGACCGCGGCGGCGTGAAGCGCTGCGCAGGCCAGCGGGTAGCGGCTGCATCGAAGCAGTGCCCGCCACCATGGATCGAGCGTCGCTCCCAGCAGGGCGCGCCACTGCGGCAGCGGTGCCGCCAGCGCGGCGAGCGGCGCCACGACGGCGATCAGCAGCATGTGCTGCACCATGTGCATCGCCGTGCTCGAGGCCGCCCACGCGTCGAACGGTCCGAACAGCGCAACGCCGGCGACCAGCATCGCCGCGTGCAGCGTCAGTGCGCGTGCCGGAGGCGGCCGCACCCGAACCGCGCCGGCCGCGTAAGCGATCCATGCGCTCGCATACAGTGCCTGTGCCAGCCATACCGGTGCCCTCGCGAGGAGGTCGCCGGCAGAGTCCGGGTGCGCCGCGGCGGAGATCGGTGCCGCGAGCGCGGCGGTGGCCAGTGCGACGCGCGTCAGACGCATGGCGGCAGTACCAGCAGCGGCAGCGCGACGAACGCGGTCGCCACGGCTGCCGTCGCATGCAGTGTGGCACCGAGCGCAGCGATGAAGCGCTGCGTGTCGTCGCGCAACACCGAACCGTCGCGCAGCGCGTTTCGACAGTGCCACGCCAGCCGCAGCAGCAACGCCAGCGTGAACAGCGTGAAGACCAGCAGGCCGCCATTGACGACGTTCCAGGCACCCCGGCCGGCCGACGGCGGCGCGAACTCGCAAGCCATCGATGCGCCGCCGTACACGACGACGAGCCAGGCCGCCCACACCGACAACCCGATCACCAGTTGCAGCGGATGGTAAGCGGGCACGCGCCTCATGCCGAGTCTCCCAGGGCCGCCGGAAACAGGCCGAACACGAACCAGGCGACCAGGGTCGCGCCCGCGACGAACGACCAGAGCGACGCGACCACGACCGGCTCGTACGGCGCATGCACGCCGACCAGACCGCGCCGCACCCGCACGGCCTGCAGGGCGGCGAGCACGGCAGCCAGCGCGCCGTGCAGCAGCAGGAACCAGAGGAGGAACACCAGCATCGCGTCGTGCGCGGCGAGCCCCGGCTGCAGCGGCGCGCTGCGCAGTTCCACTCCCAGCACCGCGCAGCCTGCCGCGCCACTCGCGGCGGCGAACCACAAGCGCGCGGCAAGCGCACCTGCGTCGCCGTGCTT